>JASLBX010000108.1 GCA_030146385.1 Jiangellaceae bacterium
GGGAATTGAACCCCTGACCCCCTCGATGCGAACGAGGTGCGCTACCGGACTGCGCCACAGCCCCTTGGGATGACCCCGGTGAACGATAGCACCTGGATGTGGTCTCCTCCGAATCAGAAACCGCTCAGCCGCCGACCGCCCGGCGCTGCTCGGGCAGGTCGTCGTCCTCGGCCGGGCGGGGTGGTGGCATGGCGATCGAGCTTGCCGGATTGAGCCGTCCCGACGTCCAGGCGCCCGGGCTGGACAGGTCGATCTTGCGCACCACGGGCGACTCGGCCTTAGCCTTCGTGAGGTACGTCGGGAGTGGCACGGGCACGGGCTCCCACGCGTTGGGATCCGTTGGTTCGGCCGGCTCGGGCTCGTCGAGGACGGCGATGCGCTTGCCCGAGGCGCTGACCGCCGCATCGGCCGCTCTTTGCTCCTCAGCCTCCGCTTGAGCTTGAGCCTCCGCCCGGCGTCGGGCCATAACGCGGCGCATCCGCGCGCGACGGCGTGCCTCGGCGACCGCAGCCCGCCGCGCAAGCAGCAGAAAGCCGGCCAGCAAGACGGCAGGCACAGCGATGGACAAGGTAGGCAGGCGTTCGGCGCCGACTGCCAGGGACACCACAGCGAGAGCCAGCACCAGCAGCATGAGTACCCGGCGCCGCCGGCGAGCCGCCACCCCGAAAGAGGGTAGATCGAACTCGGGCAGGTCTCCCGCCTCCTCGTCCGCCTCGAACTCGAGGTCGGCCGACGAGTCATCGTCCGTCGCGCTGATGCCATCAGCGTCCAGGCCCGCGTCCACCATCCCGCTCTGCCCTCGGTTGACCGTGGGTGTCAGACCGGAAACCGACAGTGCCGCGTGACCTGAGGCGTACCGATTGTGAGCCTGCCGCCGTTCCAGGACGCGCACGCCGCGCGCCGCGTCCTCCTCACGGGCCCGTTCGACTTCCTCGTTCCGGCGAATCCATCGGGGCACGAGGACGGCGGCCCAGCACGCGACGATCGCCGCGTAGATCAGCCCGCTGTAACCCACGTCATATGACGCTACGGCCAGCAGCGCTGACCTCGGTGGATCCTTGCCGGTGTGTCGTCAGTAACGCGTGTGACCAACGTGGCGCCAGCCAACTGGGCGGCCCACGACGCGATCCCAAGCTTTACGCGGCCTGCAAGCCACGTATACGTGGGGGAATCCCCTCTTTACGTGATCATTCTGGAGCGAGTTGGGTGCCGCGGGACGCGCGCCAGCGGCGGAGCAAGCCGTCCGGGACCTCGTCAGCGGTGAGCGCGAACGAGATGTGGTCGCGCCAGTCACCGTCGATGTGCAGGAACCGCTGCCGGATGCCCTCCTCGCGGAATCCCAGCTTGCGTACCACCCGCAGCGACGCGTGGTTCTCGGGCCGGATGTTCACCTCGATGCGGTTCAGCCCGACGGTGAAGAAGCAGTAGTCCACAGCGAGCGCCAGCGCTGTCGGAATCACTCCGCGGCCGGCGACGTCGCGGTCGACCCAGTACCCGGCGCTGCCCATCCGAGCCGAGCCCCAGATGATGCTCGAGATCGTCATCTGGCCCGCGAGCCGGCCCTCGTACGTCACGACCCAGGGCAGCGCCTCGCCGGCCCGAGCCTGCGCGTTGTAGCGGCGCACCATCTGCCGGAACGACGACCTCGGCCGGGCTCCCGGCTCCGGAGAGGTCGGCTCCCACGGGCGGAGCCACTCGTGATTGCGCTGGCGCACCTCGACCCACGCGTGCGCGTCCCGGTACCTCAGCGGGCGCAGCACCACCGGACCCTCCGCCAGCTGGACCGGCCAGTCGAGGCGTTCGAAGCCGATCAGTGGTCACCTCCCCGCAGCTGATCGACCGCGTGGGCCAACACGGGACCCACGACGGCCAAGCCGTCCTTGACGCCGCCGGGAGACCCAGGCAGGTTCACTATCAAGGTACGCCCTGCCGCCCCGACCACCCCACGAGACAGCGCAGCCGCGGGCACGCCGGCGGCGATGCCGTTAGCTCGAATCGCCTCGGCCACGCCCGGCACCTCCCGATCGATCACGCGCCGGGTCATCTCCGGCGTGAGGTCCCGCGGCCCGAGGCCGGTCCCGCCCGTCGTCACGATGACGTCGTAGCCGTCCGCGACACCGCTTCGGAGAGCATCCTCGACCGGATCGCCGTCCGGAACCACCTGTGGGCCGTCCACCTCTGCGCCGAGCTGATGCAGAGCCATCACGATGAGCGGCCCACCCCGGTCCTCGTAGACACCGCTCGCCGCCCTGGTCGACACCGTCACCACGAGTGCCCGCATGTCCTTACTCACGGCCGGCGCCACGTGCCCGATCGGCCACCCGTTTTCTCGTCCACCTGGATGCTGGTAATCGTCGCCGCCTTGTCGATGGCCTTGACCATGTCGACCACGGTGAGCGCAGCCACGCTCACAGCAGTCAGCGCCTCCATCTCGACGCCCGTCCGGTCAGCCGTACGCACGGTAGCGGCGATCTCCACCGCCTCGTCACCGACGCTGACATCGACGTCCACGCCGTGCACCGCGATCGGGTGGCACAGCGGCACCAAGTCCGGTGTCCGCTTCGCGCCCTGGATCCCGGCGATCCGGGCAGTGGCCAGGACGTCCCCCTTCGGGACGCCCTCACCCCGCAGCAGTTCAATGACCTCCGCCGACACCAGCACCCGTCCGCTGGCCCGCGCGGTCCGGACGGTCACGTCCTTGGCCGAGACGTCGACCATGCGGGCGGCGCCGCGCTCGTCAATGTGGCTGAGCCGTTCGCCCACGCGTCACTCCCTCCGCCCCTCGATCAGCACCGTCTCGACCATTTGCCCAGCCGGCACCTCGGTGACCTGCTCAGGCACCACGATCAGCGCATTGGCGTAGGCCAGGTCGGCCAGCAGGTGCGATCCCTGGGCGCCGAGCGGCGTCGCCTGATTCCTGCCGTCGCGGCCGGGCTGGACCCGCGCCCTCGCGAACTGGCGCTTGCCCTCCGGCGAGCGCAGCGTCGATTGCAGGACCGCCTTGGCCGTCGAGCGGTGCAGCCGAGACGAGCCGAGCATCTTCCGGATCGCCGGCCGGACGAAGACCTCGAACGACACGAACGCGCTGACCGGATTGCCGGGCAGGGTGAAGATCGGCGTCCGGGACTCGCCTACCACGCCGAAGCCCTGCGGCATCCCAGGCTGCATCGCTACCTTGTCGAAACGCACCGTGCCGAGCTCGGACAGCACCTGCTTGACCACGTCGTACGCGCCCGCGCTGACCCCACCGCTCGTGATGACCAGGTCGGCGCGCACCAGCTGGTCCTCGATCACGCTCATCACCTTGGCGGCTTCGTCCGGCACCGGTGCGACCCGGTAAGCCACCGCGCCGGCTTCCTGCACCCCGGCGGCGAGCATGAACGAGTTCGAGTCGGTGATCTGGCCCATGGCGACCGGCAGTCCGGGCTCGACCAGCTCACTCCCCGTGGAGATGACCACGACGCGCGGCCGCGGCCGTACCGTCACGCGGTCCTTGCCGACCGCCGCGAGCAGCCCGATGTGCGCCGCCCCGAGAACGGTCCCGGCCGTCAGAACAGTGTCGCCGGCGTCCACATCCTCGCCGGCCCGGCGCAGGTGCTTACCGACGGGGACGGAGGCCTTGATCCTTACCCGCGCCGCCCCACCGTCCGTCACCTCGACCGGGACGACGGCGTCGGCGCCGGTCGGCATCGGGGCGCCGGTCATGATCCGCGCGGCCAGCCCGGGCCCAATGGCACCGCTGTGGGTCGTACCGGCGGAGATGTCGGCGACGACCGGCAGCTCGACCGGGTCGTCCTCGGTGGCCTCGGCGACGTCCGCGGCGCGCACGGCGTACCCGTCCATCGCGGAGTTGTCAAACTGCGGCAGCGGCCACGGCGCGGTGACGTCTTCAGTCAGCACGCAGCCATAGGCATCGAGCAGCTGGACGTCGATCGGGGTGAGCGGCTCGACGGCCGACATGATGTCGGAGAGATGGTCGGCGACTCGCCTCACGCGTTCTCGCTCTCGTCGGGAAGCTTGGCCACGAACTCACGCAGGTACGCCCGGAAGTCCTTGCCGAGGTCGTCGCGCTCGCTCGCGAGCTGGACGATGGTGCGCAGGTAGTCGAGGCGGTCGCCGGTGTCGTACCGGCGGCCGCGGAACACGACGGCTCGCACGCCTCCCCCGTCCTCCGGAGGTGTCGATGCCAGCACCTTCAGCGCGTCGGTCAGCTGGATCTCGCCGCCCCGTCCCGGCGGGGTCTCTTGCAGGACGTCGAACACCGCCGGGTGCAGGACGTACCGCCCGATGATGGCGAGGTTGCTGGGAGCGTCGGCGGGACTGGGCTTCTCGACCAGGTCCACCACGTCCACCACGTCTTCTTCTTCGCCGGGCTCCACAGCAGCGCACCCGTACATGTCCACCGTGTCGGGGTCGACCTCGATCAGGGCGATGACGCTGCCGCCGTGCCTGCGCTGGATGTCGAGCATTCGCGGCAGGAGCGGGTCGCGCTTGTCGATCAGATCGTCGCCCAGCAAGACGGCGAACGCCTGGTCGCCCACGTGCCGCGCGCCGCACAGCACCGCATGGCCGAGACCCTTGGGATCGCCCTGCCGGACGTAGTGAATGTCGGCCAGGACCTGGGACTTCTGGACCCGCGAGAGCCGGTGCTCATCACCCTTCGCCTCCAGCGCGGCTTCGAGCTCCCACGCCCGGTCGAAATGGTCTTCGAGCGACCGCTTGTTCCGGCCGGTGACCAGCAGGACGTCCTCCAGCCCGGCTGCGACGGCTTCCTCCACGACGTACTGGATGGCCGGCTTGTCCACGACCGGCAGCATCTCCTTCGGAGTGGCCTTCGTGGCGGGCAGGAATCGGGTTCCCAGGCCGGCTACAGGGATGACCGCTTTTGTGATGGGCGCCATGGCTCAACACTAGTTGTCCCCGGTCAACTAGCGTGGCAAGCGTGGCAGCGAGTATCGACACGGCTGCGGCCAAGGTGGCCTTGCGGCAGCGGATCATCGAGAATCGCCGGGTGCTCGACGCCCGCGGGCTCGCCGAGGCCGCGCGAGCCCTTCGCGACGTCGTGCTCGCCCTGCCCGAAGTCGCAGCGGCAAGGAGCGTGGCCGCTTACGTGTCGGTCGGCAGCGAGCCGGGGACGGGGCCGCTGCTCGAAGCCCTCTCGGAAAGGGGAACCGAGGTGCTGCTGCCGATGCTGCTACCGGACGGTGACCTCGACTGGGCGCCGTACACCGGCCCGCACGGTCTGGTCGCCGCCAGCCGCGGCATGCTCGATCCGGTGGCCCATGCCGTGGGAACGGGCGCTGTGACGATGGTGGACGCGGTTTTCGTGCCCGGCCTGGCCGTGGACCGGCGCGGCACTCGGCTCGGGCGAGGCGGCGGTTCGTACGACCGGGCCCTGGCCCGCGCCGGAGGCCGGGTGTTCACGTGCGTCCTCCTGCACGACGGCGAGGTGCTCGACATGCGAGTGCCGCGCGATCTACACGACGTCCCGGTCGCCGCCGCCGCGACGCCATCCGGTTCATACCGCTTCGCGTGATTGCCGTTCGATCACGTTCAGCAGGCGCAGCCCTGCCGTACCAGGCGCGTGCGGGTGGTACGGCACCCATAAGCATGCTGAACGTGATCGAACTACTGGTCGGCCCGAGGTACGAGCAGCAGCGTGCTCACACCATCCGCTCGCACGGCCTGCTCCGACGATCGCATTGGCAGGGACCCCCCGGTGCGCCACAGGTCGATCTGATCGCCGTAGTGCTGGTGATACGGGTGTCCGCTCACGCCGGTCAGGTCGACCCACCGAGAGCCGTCCAGGTTGCCGAGATCGACGACCATTCGCATGGACGGCACCCAGCTGGTCTCATACCCCTCTGGCGCGACCCACCCGTTCGCCTGGACGATCGAGGTTCCGCCACCCACCTCGACCGGCCCGCGGTTGAACAGAGCCTCGACGAACCCGATCCCGGATTCCCCGACCGTGCTCTCGGTCA
>JASLBX010000120.1 GCA_030146385.1 Jiangellaceae bacterium
TTGTCCGACGACCCTGAAGCGGGGCTGCCGAGCGGCTTCGATCTGGCCCAGTTGCGCAAGCAGGCCAAGGATCTGAAGGGTGCGGTGCGAGCCGGTGACGCCGCAACGATCGCGCGGGTGGCCCAGTCACATCCGAAGTACGCCGGACGGCCACCCGGCCGGTTGGCGCCGGAGCGTATGACCCTGCGCGACGCGCAGGCGACCTTGGCCAGCGAAATGGGCTTCGGCAGCTGGAAGGAGCTCGTCCAGGCGGCGGAGAACGCGGCCGGCACCACCACAGTGCGCTGGGCCAGCCGGGCCGACACCACCCTGGTCCGCCGCGCCGCCAAGGAGGCGGAGGCCTTCGATCACGGCGTCCTCGGCCCGGATGAGATCGTCCTCGCTCTCCTGAAGCCGCCCGAGCCGACCACCGCCTCCTCCGTACTCGCCGATGTGGGCCTCACCCACGCCGCAGTCGCAGAGTCATTGAGCACTCGCGCCCGGCCGCCCGCGTCGGCTCGCCCCCGCGGATATGGGACCAACCCGGCGTGGGGAAGGTGCACGGGGATGGCCGACGGGCTCGCCTTGGGGCGTGGCGCCACCCGGGTGGTCGACGAGGACGTGCTGCTGGCCCTGCTCTACCAGGGCTGGCTCGACCACCACCTCGAACAAGTCGACGCAACCGCAGCCGAAGTGGCCGAGCGCCTCGCAGCGCGGGGCGTTCGGGTCCCGACCATCCTGCCATCGGAGCCGGATCCTCCCCGCGGCCCGATGGGACCGAGGGTGTACTTCTCCTGCGACGAGCAGGGTGTTGCCCGGGGGCTGCGTGAGGCCATCCAGTTCCGCTCCTGGTGGGGGTTCAACCGTGACGAGGCCGGGCGCTGTTATGTCGACGGGGAGGAGGACGCCGGGCTCCCCGACCTCATCCGGTCCTTGGTCGCCAATCCCGACGCCGTCGAAGTTGTGGCCTGGGAGGATGTGACACGGTCGGCGGCCCGCAGCCAGTGAAACTCGCGCCCCGCCTCACGTTCCACGCCCACATCACGGAGACCGGGACCGGGAGCTGTCGCTTGCGGTCCGCCCGCGCCGTGAAGGGACGACGCCCTAGGTCAGCCTAAGCACCGACAACCCCTGGCTCGTCGGTAGTCGAACCCGCTTACAGGACGACGGTGGGGTCACACCCGGCCATATCGAAGCTCTCGGTGCATGCTGAGGACCAGTGCTCCGGCTCCAAGGACGAAGGACACCACACAGAGCGCGAACCCCATCAACGCCAACCCGGCCTGGCCGATCCGACGACCCTCGCACGCCTCGTCGCCGCTCGATCCGGTATCAGAGAACGCGGTCCCGCAACTCACCTTCTCCCGCCTGACGCCCGGCGGGGCATCTACCGGGTGGACCTCTATGGGCAGAGCTCCCACAACCAGTCCACCGACGAGACCAACTGCCGCGATGGCGAACAGCGCCCGGCACAGCATTTTCAAGCCCGTGCCACCCGCCGCCAGAGGAATCTCGCCATGTCCGAGGCTACTGCCGACCAGCCAAAGGGCGCGGCCAGACCTGTGAGCACGGGGCATTCCGGCTCGGTCTGAGTGCGACCCAACGCTCAATGAAGCGATACTTATTGTGTCGGCGACGGAAGGCGAAGACGTCATGGTTGAACCGGCAGGACCATCGCAGTCACCCCCGCACCATCCGACCCTCGATGCACGGCTGACTGAACCTCGCTGGCTCCACCAGGGCGCCGCAGTCGCCGTCGCGGCTGCGCTGCTAGGAGTGGCGCTCACGGTTCTCCCTCAGGGCGACACGTCGGTCGTGACCAGTGCAGGGCGACCGCCCGATCCGTCCGGTGCCCTGACGGTCTCCTATCTTCCCGAGGGGTTTGTCCTCGTCAACGACTCTGAGTCATCCAACCCCCGCGGCGAGCGGGTCCGGTCCCTGCGTTACGCCCGACCGGGCACTGAAGCGTCAGCGCTTGGCCCCCCGGCCTCCGCTGAACTGGTCGTCCTTCGCCGGGTGGGTGACGCAGTAGATCCGGCGGTGTTGGCGTCACAGCCAGGATTCGACCCCGCCGACGTCCTCGGTCGCCCAGCCGGCGTGAGCCGGCGGGGCGGGAGGGTGGCCATGCAATGGTCTCCCGCTCCGACGGTCGTACTCGCCGTGCACGGCGGCACGCGGCTCTCAGAGGCGGAGGTCCGACAGATCGCCGAAGGCATCACCTATGACCCCGCCGTCGATGACCTCCACGTCACCCTGACCCCGAGCGGCCGGGCAGCCGGCCGGCCGTAGTCGTGGCGGAGGGTGACAACGGCGGCTCCCACTGGGAGCTGGTCGCCCACGAGAGTGATCACGGCCTGTGCCTCGTGCTGAATCACGGCATGACCTCGGGCAGCGCCTGCGGGCACAACGTCGGACCTGACCAGGCGATCGGCGGCGGCCCGAACGGCGGGATCGGCTGGCAGTTCCTCAGTGGCCCGCTTCGCAAGGACGTGGTCCGGGTTCAGGTCCAGCTCGACGACGCCAGCACGCTTAGCCTCCGCCCTGTCGGCACCGACAGCGGCTTCGAGGTGAACTTCTACGCCACTCCCCTGCCTCCGGAGCGCAAGGCTGTTCGAGCCATCGCCTTCGACAGCGCCGGCCTGAACGTCGGCGAGGTCCGTTTCAGCTCACCGCCCCCTCGCCCACCCCCTGGGCGGCCCGCCTCCTGACCTCTCGACGGCAGCGGCCTCAGCGAACTGACAATCGGGTATGGGTTAGGTGAATCGGATGCTTTCGATGATGCTTGCAAGCTCCGGACTCGTTCCCGAAAGCGTGAACTGGAACTCGCGTCCGTTCTCCAGTAGATAGAACCGTGTCTCCTGAATGCCCTCCCGCGCAAAGGTGACCTTGATCGCCGTTCGACCGCCCAGGACGGAGCGCTCGTAGGTCATTCCGGGAACGTTTCGCCTCACTGGCTCGTCAATCGACGGTCCGGGAACCTGACTCACGTCGGTGGACCCAGTTCCTACGACGGTGCGGACCGCCACGCTGGCGGTATCCGCCGCGTCTACCGCCAGCAGCCTCCCTCCGTTGCCCGGAACGAGGAGTCGTCTGCCCGCCGGGGTCCATCAGCATCAGGGGCTTACTGGTAAGAACCG
>JASLBX010000130.1 GCA_030146385.1 Jiangellaceae bacterium
GAACGAGCGAGCCCGGGCGAGGACGGCGGGCCGGCTCGGAACGCCAAATAATCAAGCCGAGGACTCCACCACAACGTTCGCCAACGGCTCGCCGGCGGCGAACCGTTCCAGCTGGGCCCGCAGCAGCCGGCGCGCCCGCGGCTCGAACGCAGTCGAACTGCCGCCGACATGCGGCGAGATGAGCAAACCGGGCGCGGACCACAGCGGATGCCCGGGCGGTGGCGGCTCGGGATCGGTCACGTCCACCGCAGCCCGCAGGCGTTCCGCCGAAAGCTCGGCGAGCAACGCGTCCGTATCGACCACTCCGCCACGAGCCACGTTCACCAGCAGAGCTCCGTCGCGCATCGCACCCAGGAACTTCGCGTCCACCATGTGCCGCGTCGCATCGGTAAGCGGCACGGTCAAGATCACCACGTCCGTCCGGCCCAGCAGCGACGGCAAGGCGTCGAAGCCGGCCACGCCCTCCCGGGCCGTACGCGCCACCCGCAGCACGTCGCACTCGAACGGCTCCAGCCGGCGCTCGACTGCCGCGCCCACCGCCCCGTATCCCACGATGAGCACGGTCTTGTCGGCCAGCGCGTCGTACATCCCGAAGACCCACTCCTCGCGCTCCTGGGCCTGCACGAACTCGGGAATCCGGCGCAGCGACGCGAGCATCAACGCCACCGCGAGCTCGGCCGTGCTGGCGTCGTGCACGCCGCGCGCGTTGCACAGCATCACGCCGTCGGGCAAGTATGGAAGCACGTGCTCGTACCCGGCAGTGAGGGTCTGGACGACGCGCAGCCGCGGCATCCGACCCATCACCTCACCAGTGATCGGCGCAAACGTGTACGGCATGACGTAAAGCTCGACGCGCTCGAGCACGTTCGGATCTGGGTCGCCATCTGCATCCCAGAGCTGGACGTCCAACTCGTCGGGTAGCGGCGTCAGGTCGGCGAAAGGTTGGAGGACGATTCGTCGTTCGGCCACGACTCAGAACCTACCGGTCCAGCCCGGCGGCGCCGGCGGTGCTTGCGGGCTGCGCGGCGCCGGCGGTGCTTTGCCGATGCGCGCAGCGGCCAGAACAGGGCCAGTCCTACGGCGACCTGGCCCGCGACGATGGCGCCGATCAGCGGCGCCTGCTCGACGTCGGCCAAGACCGCATCGGCCGTTACCCGCGCGAGCTCCACCTCACCAGACGACATTTCGTCAGCGGCCGCTGCGATCCGGGCGTCGGCATCGGCGCCGGACAGGCCGATCTGAGCGAACAGACCCGAAATACCGTCCGGACGCTCGTTCGCACCTGCGAGCACAGCCGCAACCTCGGCATACAGCTCCGTCTCAGCGATTGCGTCGCTGATCGGCCGGGCGCCTGCGTAGGCCTCCTGCAGCCCCGGCAGCTCGGCCACGCCAACCGCTTGCAACTCGCCGAGGACCTCGTCGCGAAGGACCAGGACCTCCGCGGCAGCGTCGACCAACTCGTTCACGTCGTCGAACTGCCAGTACGTCATCGCTTCGCGCAATTCGAAGGGAGCGCCCCACCCGGCCGAGGCGGCGACGAACTCGTCGTAGATCTCTTGCGCCTCGGCGCGCTCGGCCAGCAACGCGGCGCCGTCCTCGTCGATGACGTACGTCTCGTACAGCTCGCTCGCGCCCGTGGAGCCACCGACGACCTCGAACAGGTCCAGGGTGCGCCGCCAGTCGACGATGCCCCGCACGATTTCCGGGTCGGTCGTCCCGACGTACGGGATCGTCGAATCGAAGCCGCTGGCCAGCGCCTCCTGAAAGGCCTCCGTTCCGATCTCGTCGTAGATCTCGGAGATCACCCACCACGAGGCGGGGTAGGCGTACTCGTCCACCTCGGGTGCCTCCCGGACGGCCTCCCACGTGGCCAGTGGCAGCGCGTGGTCGTGGTCGGCCGGCACCTCCTCGGCCTGCTCGGAACCTTGATCCATCTGGTCCAGCGCCAGGTTCGAGAACAGCTCGGCGAGCCCTTCGCCGAACCACCGCTCCGGGCCGATGTCGTGGTTGAACCAGGCATGCGAGAGCTCGTGCAGCATGACCTGGGCGTCGAGCGCGTCTCCTACCTCGACGACATCCGAGCTGGTGTCGTACCAGCCGCCGAACCCGTATACGTGCGGCACTCCCGACTCGACGATCTCCAGCTCGTCCTCGACCGGCCAGGGACGACCGATGAGGTCCTCGAGCTCAGGGATGCCCGTGCTGACGACCTCGGTCGCGAACTCGGCCCACTCGTCGTCACCGGGCCAGTACTTCAGCACCGCCGTGTGGTCGCCGACCTCGACCTCCTGCTGCTTGAGCAGCGATCCGTCGCGGGCGGCCACGATCGCCCACCACTCCTCCGGCTCGTCGATGGCGGTCGCCGTGTAGACACGGTTGCCGCCGTCCCTGGTCGAGTTCATCTGGGAGCCGCCGATGTGCACGTCCTCGTACGACTCCGGGACGATGATCTCCACATCGGCACGGCCGCGGTCGCCGTACGGCACAACGAGGAACGTCGCGAAGGCCGGGGTCGCCCGCGTCCAGCCGTCCGACCGCGGCTCGAGATTGGGCAGGTCGTAGGTGATCTCGAGGTGCTGCGGCGCGCCGTACCGCAGCACCGGCGACAGGCGCACGGTGAGCATCCGCCAGTGCGGATCCTCGGTGCTCTCCGAGCCGGTCGTCAGGGTCCCGCCACCGACCCGCCGGGCCGAGAAGTTCGTCGCCTCCACCGGCGCCGGGACGCCGATCTGGTTGAAGTAGTAGTACGTCAGCCCTTGGTCCGGGGTGAGGTTCGTCAGCCTTACGTCGAACGTGACGCGCACCCGCTCCTCGTCCGGCTGCACCTCGTAGGTGACCGAGCCCTCGACCCGGATACCGTCCTCCGGCTCGGCACCAACCGGAGCCGCACCGGCGATGACGATTAGGAATGCGGTTGCCAGGGCAGAGAGCACCACACGCACAGCCGTGAAACGTACGGCAGTGCTCCTTAACGAACAACCAATTCAAGAGCACGAACGTGCAACGATTATGCGTGTGAATCTTCGCCCGTGGACGTTCACCGTTGCTGCCGGGCT
>JASLBX010000218.1 GCA_030146385.1 Jiangellaceae bacterium
GTCAAGCGGGCCCCGCTCCGGCCCGGCACCTACACCAACATCACCGGGAACACCGCTCTGGCCTGGGGTTTGGTGGCGGCCGGCGAGCTGGCCGGGCTCCCGTTGTTCCTCGGCAGCTACCCGATCACGCCGGCCAGCGACATCCTCCACGAACTATCCAAGCACAAGAACTTCGGGGTCAGGACCTTCCAGGCCGAAGACGAGATCGCCGGCATCGGCGCCGCCCTGGGTGCCGCGTTCGGCGGCGCGCTCGGCGTGACGACCACCTCCGGCCCGGGTGTCGCGCTCAAGTCCGAGACGATCGGCCTCGCCGTATCGCTCGAGTTGCCGCTCATCGTATGCGACATCCAGCGTGGCGGGCCGTCCACCGGCCTGCCCACCAAGACCGAGCAGGCCGACCTGCTCCAGGCGATGTTCGGGCGCAACAGCGAGGCGCCCGTTCCGATCGTCGCGCCGTGTTCCCCCGGCGACTGCTTCAACGCCGCGCTGGAGGCGGCGCGGATCGCGATTACGTACCGGACGCCGGTGTTCCTGCTTTCCGACGGCTATCTGGCTAACGGTTCCGAGCCGTGGCGCATCCCGGCCGTGGACGACCTGCCGGTCATCGACCCCTCGTTCGCGACCGAGCCCAACCACCAGAACGGCGGCGAGCCGGAGTTCTGGCCGTACCTGCGCGACCCTGAGACGTTGGCCCGCCCGTGGGCGGTGCCCGGCACCCCCGGCCTCGAACACCGGATCGGCGGCATCGAGAAGTCCGACGGGTCGGGCAACATCTCCTACGACCCGGAGAACCACGACCGGATGGTCCGGATCCGCCAGGGCAAGGTCGATGGGGTCGACGTCCCCGACGTCGAGGTCGATGACCCGTCCGGTGCCGCCCGAACCCTCGTCATCGGGTGGGGGTCGACCTTCGGGCCGATCGGCGCAGCCGTGCGGCGCGTACGGGCTGCCGGCCACGACGTCGCGCAGGCCCACTTCCGGCACCTCAATCCGCTGCCGGCCAACACCGGCGAAGTCCTGCGCCGCTACGACAAGGTGCTCCTTCCAGAGATGAATCTCGGCCAGCTGGCCCTGCTGCTGCGGGCGAAGTACCTGGTCGACGTGATCGGATACAACAAGGTCCGCGGGCTGCCGTTCAAGGCTGACGAGCTCGCGACCGTTATCAAGGACGTGATCAACGGTGACTGAGACGATCATCGAGCTCGGCCTGCCCGGGCTCCGCGACGTCCCGACAACTGACGCTCCCCAGACGAAGAAGGACTTCACCAGCGACCAGGAAGTTCGCTGGTGCCCGGGCTGCGGCGACTACGCCGTGCTGGCGACGGTCCAGGGCTTTCTGCCCGAGTTGGGGCTCCGCCGCGAGAACATCGTCTTCGTCTCCGGCATCGGGTGCTCGTCGCGGTTCCCGTATTACATGAACACCTACGGGCTGCACTCGATCCACGGCCGCGCGCCAGCGATCGCGACCGGGCTGGCCGCGACCCGTCCGGACCTGTCGGTGTGGGTCGTCACCGGCGACGGGGACGGGCTGTCGATCGGCGGCAACCACCTGATCCACGCCATGCGGCGCAACGTCAACCTGACCGTCCTGCTGTTCAACAACCGGATCTACGGGCTGACGAAGGGCCAGTACTCGCCCACGTCCGAGATCGGCAAGATCACCAAGTCGACACCGATGGGGTCGCTGGATACCCCGTTCAATCCGGTTTCACTCGCGCTCGGCGCCGAGGCGACGTTCGTGGCGCGGACGATCGACTCCGACCGGGCCCACCTGACGTCCGTGCTGCGTGCGGCGGCCGCCCACCGGGGCACGTCCTTCGTGGAGATCTACCAGAACTGCAACATCTTCAACGACGGCGCGTTCGAGATCCTCAAGAACCGGGACAGCCAGGACGAGGTGCTGATCCGCCTCGAGCACGGCCAGCCCATCCGGTTCGGTGCCGACCTGCACTACGGCGTCCGGCGCAACCCGGAGACGAGCGTGATCGAGGTCTCCGACGGCGACGACGCTGGCGTGCTCGTTCATGACGCGCACGCCGACGACCCGTCGATGGCCTTCGCGCTGTCGCGGCTGGCCGACCCTGGGTCGCTGGCTCGCTCGCCGATCGGCATCTTCCGGGACGTCGATCGCCCGACGTACGACGACCTGATGTCGAGCCAGCTGAACGACGCCGCCGAGAAGCAGGGTGAGGGCGACCTCGCCGCGCTACTGGCCGGCACCGACACCTGGACCGTTTAGTCGCCCGGCTCGCGCACGCCGAGGCGATGCCGGGCCGATCAGTGCGCGGGCGGCAGGACACAGAACTGGTTGTCCTCAGGGTCGGCGAAGACAGTCCACCTCGGCATGCGACGCACCAGCCTGCCACCGGCGTCCAGAATGGCCGCTTCGAGCTCTGCTCCTCCGGTCACGTCCAGATGGACGTGGCTGCCGGGATTGATCTCGTCCGCAGGGACGATCCAGACGTCCGGCGATCCGTCGTTCGGATCACGCAGTAGTACGGCCTCGCCAACGGCGAGCGATCGGGACGCCAGCTTGTCAGCGTCGTCGGGTACGATCGCGAGCCCGGTCACCAGGCTCCAGA
>JASLBX010000307.1 GCA_030146385.1 Jiangellaceae bacterium
CCACGCGGGAACCGGCCCTTCTCGGTGTAGAAGCGCAGCAGCAACGCGAACCCCAACCGTGTCGGCCGCGACCCCGTCCAGCAACGTCATAACGCCGTTGTTGGCGGCCACGATGTCGTATCCCGCGTCGAACACCAGGGCCGGATACGGCTCGTACCCGCGCAGCAATTGGTCCAGAATCTCCCGCAGCGGCGCCATCGTGGGCGAGTCGAGCTCGGTCTCCGGGTAGACGGGCGCGTATCCGGCGGCCAGTAGGAGTGCATTGCGGTCGCGGATCGGGACGTTCAGCTCCTCGGAGAGGCGAAGGATCATCTCCTCGCTCGGCCGTGAACGCCCGGTTTCAATGAAGCTGATGTGGCGTGCCGACACACCCGCCGAGATGGCCAGGTCCAGCTGGCTGACCCGGCGGCGCTCGCGCCACTGGCGGAGCATCGGCCCGACGCCGGTCGCGACGGGTGTGCTGCTCGTTGCTGTCATCGTCGCCTCCCTGCGGACCCTTGACCGTACTGCTGGACCGCTCTTCCCCGCCAGCACGGCACATGGCAGGCTTTGCTATACATCCTGTTGTCATGACAAATCCGGAGGAGCCATGAAGGGCGTGGCCGCGGCACCGGTCAGCTTCGGCGTATTCGAGATGACCGCGGACGGCCCGCTACCGGAGCCGGACGACATTCTCAGCGCCATCACGCAGGCCGGGTACGACGGCATCGACCTGGGGCCCGTGGGCTGGCTCGGCACCGGCGACGAGCTGGCCGGGCGACTCCGGAAGCACTCACTCAGCCTGTGCGGCGGGTGGGTCGACCTGCCGTACAGCGACGACGAGGCGTTCGCTGCGGCGCTGCCGTCCCTGGACGCTGCCCTCGAGGTCTTCACTGCCGGAGCCGCGGCCGATCCGGCCCGCCCGCCGCTGCCTACCTTGGCGGACTCCGGCTCTGACGTGCGTCGTGCCCACCCGGGCGGTGCGCCCGGCATCGGGCTGGACGAGGCGGGCTGGACGACGTTCGCGGGCAACCTGGCCGTGGCGTCCGATCGGGTCAGGAACGCCGGCTTCGATCCCACGTTCCACCACCACGTCGGCACGTATGTCGAGACGCCGGCCGAGGTCGAGGAGTTCCTGGCCCGGACGGACGTGGACCTGACGCTCGACACCGGCCACCTGATGCTCGGCGGCGGTGATCCGGTCGAAGCCGTGCAGCAGTGGGCGGGCCGGATCAATCACATCCACGTCAAGGACGTCCGGCTCTCGATCCTCGAGGAGGTCGTCCGCGACGGCGGGGATATGCGGGCCGTGTGGGAGCGCGGGGTCTTCGTCCCGCTCGGGCACGGTGACCTCGACCTGGATGGGTTCATGGACAAGCTCGTGGCGACCGGGTTCGATGGCTGGGTGGTCGTGGAGCAGGACGTCATTCTGGGCAGGGGCGACTCACTGGATGGTCCGGCGCAGAACCAGCGGATCAACCGCGAGGCGCTCCGGCGGTGGCTACCGTGACCGACCGGATCCGGGTCGCCGTCGCAGGGCTTGGCGCTGTGGCCCAGGCCGTGCACCTGCCGCTGCTCGCCCGCCGGTGGGATCTGTTCGAGGTGGCCGCGGTCAGCGACCTGTCGCCCGGCTTGCGGGACGCCGTCGGCGAACAGTACGCGGTGCCGTCGCATGGCCGGTACGCCGACGTCGAGGAGATGCTGACGGACGCCGACGCCGATGCCGCGGTGCTGCTCACCTCCGGCTCACATGGGGCGGCGGCACTCGCCTCACTACGCGCGGGGATGCCGGTGTTCTGTGAGAAGCCGCTGGCCTACACGGTCGCCGAAGCCGACGAGCTCGCTGCGACAGAAACCGAAGCGGACGGCCCCGCGCTGCTGCTGGCCTACATGAAGGAGCGGGACGACGCTGTGACCCGCTTGGGCGAGCTGCTGGCGACCATCGACGGTGTCCGGGCAGTCGAGGTCCGGGTGTTGCATCCGTCGGGCGCGTCCCAACTGGCCTTCGCCAACCTGCGCCCGGCCACTGTGGATGTTGCGCCTGAGCAGGTGGAGCGGCTGCAGGCTGCGGACGCGGCGCTGCTGGACGCCGCGCTCGGCGCGGGCACGCCCGATCGGCTTCGGCGGCTGTACGCCCACGTCGTCGTGGGAAGCCTGGTTCACGACATCTCGCTGGTCCGCCGCCTGTTCGGCGGGTTGAGCGAGGTGCACGACGTCCGGGTCTGGCCGGACGGTGCGTTCCCGCCGTCGGTCGAGGTGTCCGGAGCGCTCGCCGGGGGCGCGCTGGCCCGCCTCGCCTGGCACTACCTTGAGGACTATCCGGCGTACCGGGAGACCCTGGCCGTCCACCACGCGCGCGGCTCGTTGCAGGTGACGTTCGGGACGCCGTACCTGCTCAACGCGCCGACCGAGCTCGAGGTGGTCGAAGCGGCTCCGGGTGGCGAGGTTCGGTCCATCTACCGGTCCAAGGGCGAGGCGTTCGAGAACGAGCTCGTCGAGTTCCACCGGATGATCACCGAGGGAACCTCGCCGCTGTCGGGGGTAGCGGAGGGGCGAGCCGACATCGTCACCAGCCAGCAGATCATGGCCCGATTCGCCGAGCAGCAGGGCATCGACATCGGGGGAGAGGCCGCGACCCGGTAACCAGCTCAGCGGAGCTCGACGGTGAGGTGGACGTCGTCACCGAGCCGAACGTCTTCGGCGGTGCGGACGCGTTTGTTCAGCGCGACGAAGTAGGAACCGTCGCCCATCGGCATCAGGGA
>JASLBX010000310.1 GCA_030146385.1 Jiangellaceae bacterium
GGCCGAGCAGGTCGAGGGACCGGCCGCCACGCTGGCCGAGCGGCTTGCCCAAGCCGTCGCAGATGCGAAGCCGTTGACCGCAGATCAGCGCCGGGCCCGCTCCGGGCTGGCCAACCGTCAGGTCACGCTGCGCTGACCAGTGAAATGGCCCCGAACGATCGCGACGGGGGAAAACACGATCGGCCGGGGCCGTTGAAGAGATTACTTGTACAAACACCGAGATGGAAGTTGTGCAGCGAACTTCTTGTGTAGTGTTTCTCACAAGTCACGCATAAGTACCTGAATCTGGGCGTTCTCGACTGATCGGGCAAGACATGCATCGCGGTCCGCCGCGGCCAGACCCGAGCTCACTGCCGGCAATGCGGAGTACTTCGATTCCGGCTTCCTCCAGGCGGGCGTTCGTCTCGACGTTCCGCTCGTAGGCCACTGCCAGACGCGGGCCGATTGCCAACGTGTTGTTGCCGTCGTCCCACTGCTCGCGTTCAGCGGTGACCGGATCGAGCCCGGTATCGATGATCCGCAATGTGTCGATGCCCATCGCTTTCGCGGCCGCGACCAGGAACGGCTGCGGCGGGGCGACCTCGACCCCGTCCTCGCGCGGTGTGAGCGCGATAGCGGTCAGCTCGTCGGCGACGTTCGGGTACATGACGACGGCGTCGACGTCCACCATCGTGCAGACCGTGTCGAGGTGCATCGTCGCGCGCTCCTGCGCGATCGGCACGGCCAGGACCGTCCGGGCGAGGCCCTCGTCGAACGCACGCCTCGCGAGTCGCTCAACACCTGCGGGCGTCGTCCGCTCACCAGTGCCGACGGCCAGCACGCCGGGCGCGAGCAGGAGCACGTCGCCACCTTCGAGCGACTCCAGCCCCGCGTCGTAGACGTGTGGCGTTGCGGCGAACCGTGGGTGGTGGGTGAAGATCGCACTGGTCAGTGTGGTCTCGCGGTTGCGGGCCGGCATGGCGAGGCTGGTGATCGCGACATGGTCGCCGATCCAGACGCTCGAGTCGCGCGTGAACAGCAGGTTGGGCAGTGGATCGATGACGAATTCGTGCTGGGGCATCAGCGCGTACACGAGGCCACGTCCGCCGCGAAGCTCCTCGTGAGCCAGACCCGCGATGAGCACGGTCGCGAGGTCGTCCGGATGCAGCCCCTCCAGGTGCGACTTGAGCACCGACCGAAGAGTGTCCCCGTGCCGCGGGTCGTCCAGGACGGCGGCGACGCACTCGTCCCTCGCCGCAAACACGCGCAGCGTCTCGGCCAGCAGGTCCGCCAGGTAGAGGACCTCGACCCCGTGGTCACGGACCGTCTGGGCGAACACGTCGTGTTCCTGCTGCGCCCGGCCGACCCAGGGGATTCCATCGAACAGGAGCTTGTCGTTGTTGCGCGGAGTGAGCCGTTGCAGCTCGGTGCCTGGCCGGTGCAGCAGTACAGTCCGTAGCCGGCCCACCTCCGAGTCGGCGCCGAGCCGGCCTTGCGTGTTCGTCGTCACGTACAGAGCGTACGGCGGACCGTGTCAAAGGCGGGCCGGATCGGTAAGGTCGCGACGTGACTGACACTCGGGTTGCCGTTGTCATCCCGGCCAAGGACGAGCAGCGACGGATCTCGGCGACGGTGTCGGCGGCCTCGGCGCTGCCGAACGTAGATCTCGTCCTCGTCGTTGACGATGGGTCGACCGATCGAACCGCGGCAGCGGCATCGGATGCTGGAGCAACGGTCGTGCGCCACTCCCGCAATCGGGGCAAGGCGGCAGCGATGGAGACGGGCGCGGCAGCGATTCAGCTGATCGAGACGCGAGAGGGTGGACCGGCGCGGGCGATGCTGTTCCTGGACGCCGACCTGGAGGACACCGCGGCCAAGGCCGGCCCGCTCATCGAGCCGGTACTGGCTGGCGATGTCGACATGACGATCGCCACGCTGCCGGTTCAGCGGACGGAGGGTGGCGGCCGCGGATTCGTCGTTAACCTGGCCCGTAGCGGCGTCGAGCAGGCCACTGGGTGGAGCCCGGCCCAGCCTCTGTCCGGGCAGCGGTGCATCACGCGAACCGCCTTTGAGGCGGCGCTTCCGCTGGCACCCGGGTTCGGGGTCGAGGTCGGCCTGACGATCGACCTGCTACGCCAGGGCTACCGGATCCGTGAGATCGAGGTCCCGCTGCACCACCGGGTCACCGGGACCGACTGGCGTTCGCAGGTGCATCGGGGTCGGCAGTGGTTGCACGTCCTGCGTGCGCTGGCTGTGCGGGGGGTTCGCCCGCGAGTCGGCGGGCGTGCGCGACAGCGCTGACCACGAGCGGGATCCCGGTAGTGAGTAGCAGCGCCGGGATGATGATTCCGGAATCGTTGGTCGCGAAGCCGACCGCACCGGTCAGCAGGCTGGCCCAGATCGCGTACCGGAGTACCGGCCAACGCCGATGCAGGTCTCGCATAGCGCCCACCCCGGGACCCCGGACCAGCCGCGCGATGATGAGGTAGGCGATCGGCACCAGCCATCCGTAGTACGGCGAGCGTTGCAGCGTCCCCAGGGATGCGCGCACCTTGCGGGTGGCGACCGAGAGCGCCTGCCCGTCGATGAGGTCGGCGAAGAAGCTGCCGAAATGGGTCCGGCTGGTGTCAGGACGCAGCCAGTCGAGCCACGCGACGAGCAACACGAGGGCCACGGCGGCCAACCCGGCGATGGCGATTCGCGGGACCGTGATTGCGGCGCCGGAGATCCCAATGACCAGCAGCGCGAAGCCGGGGAGGGTCGACAACGTGCCGCCGAAGTTGGCTCCGGCCCACGGTGCGCCCATCGTCGCCACGGCGGCGACGCCTATCAGTATCGCCGTCGTGGTTGTCACGCCGTACTACGGAT
>JASLBX010000314.1 GCA_030146385.1 Jiangellaceae bacterium
GCTCGACTTCTTCGTCTACTTCCACCATCGCAAGTTCACCGAGCCGTTCGGACGAGCCGTACTGGAAGCACTCGCGAGCGGCGCCGTCGCGATCGTTCCCCCAGCCCTCGAGCCGATCTTCGGCGCCGCGTGCCGGTACGGCCAGCCGTCGGACGTCCAGCAGTACGTTGATGATCTGTACGCCGACTGGGACGCGTACGCCGGGCAGTCGCGCAAGGGTGTCGAGCTCGCGGGCAAGCGATTCGGTCCCGAGACCCATCTCGAGCGGTTGGCCGGGCTGATCGGCAAGCCGGCCTCGCCGGTACCTGAGCCCGCGCCCGCAGCGCGCCCAAGGGGGACGCTCGTCGTGGACCTGACCCACGGCGGGACGCTCCAGCCGGTCGTGTCCAGCACTGTGCGCGCAACAGTGGCCGCCGGCGAACCGCGCATCGTCGCCCTACCGGCTGCCCGCGCGGCGGAGCTAACGGCCAGGGTGGCCGTCGAAACGCTCCCTCGGGCGATTGACGACCTGCCCGCCGCGGATCGCCGCCAGTTCCTCCGGCGCCGGATCTCCGCCATCATCGACGCTCATGAGCCGTCCCGGATGATCGTTGTGGACGACAGCGACGGGGCCGCCCGCGAACTGTTCGCCCAGATGGAAGGCCTCCCCACCCATCCATGGCTGGTCCATGAAGGCAGCGGCTCCGGTGCGCTAGACGAAGTTGCAGCCGAGATTGCAGTCATCCTGCCGCAGGGCTGGACGATCAGCCCGCTGCCTTCTGACGGAGAAGCCGAGACACCGCCTGCGCAGGTTTCGACCACTGCCGACGCTGACACCGGAGCATGGCAACGCTTCCAGAGGTGGGCAGGCAGGCTGCTCATTGGCATCCGCCAGAAGCTCCTGGCGTGGGTCCGTGCCGATTCCGAGCGTGGAGAACCACTGGAGTCGGTGGACACCGGGCCCGTGCTGCCCGTCGAGCCCAGTGCCGGCCACCAGCACGGCGAGCAGTTGCCGGTGGCGCTCGTCGTCGTCACGGACCAGTACAGCGATCCGGCCGACGGAGTGAACGCGATGGTCGAGCGCCAACTGGTCGCCGGAACCTTCCGGACCGCACTGCTTGCGCCGGCAGAGTGGGAACCGGCAGCCACGGCGGCGGGCCTGACCGTCGAGACGTTCATTCCCGAGCCGGCGTGGACGCTGATGTACGGCTCCGGATGGCCGCCGTACTTCCGGAGGCGGGTGCTCGAGGCCTGCCAGGCGGTGGCCGCGTCCACCGTCGTGTTCGCCGAGCGCGTCGCACCCGAGAACGCGACCGCGCTCGATGTCCTCGAGGCGGTCCGGATCCACCCACGATCCCAGCCGCGCTGATCACACTCCACCCCCGCGTGAATGGCGGCGAGACGCAAGGATGACGGCCAGCAGGGCGTAGACCGCAGCCCAGGCCGCGAACAGGACGCCATGACCGGCACCGGCCGACGCCACCCCGTAGATGACGAACACGCCGATCGTGGCGATCTCCGTGCCGAACCCGGCGACCGATGTGATCGTCGACCGCGCCGGCCCGCTGATCGCATGCTGCAACCGCGCGTCCGCGGCGATCTCGACTAGCTGAAAGACGCAGAACGCGGCACCGATCAAGGCGAAGCCCGCGGCGTGGCCCGTCAGCGCGCCAGCCGCAAGGGCGCCCGCAGCCAACGCCAGCAGGCCGGCCACCCCACGCCGCCCGAGCCGCTGCCCCACGCCACCCAACAACCCGCCGATTGCGACGCCCACGTACACGACAAGGATGAGCGCAGGAAGGTTCTCCTTCTGGACGCCCGTGTCCGCGGCCAGAAGTCCGACGTACTCGTCGAGCGCTCCCCAGATCGCCGAGGCCGCTGCCAGGAAGAGCACGGCGAACAACACCGGCCGGCGCCTCCTGACCTCATCGATACCGCTGCTGAGAGTCGCGGCAAACGCGCGAAAGCCCTCGTGCTCCGTGGCCCTGCTCCTGTCCGGCTGCTTCGGGAACGTCGCAGCCGCCGCCGTGGCCACCAGGCACGCGACGATGCTGGCCACTCCGACCGCCTCGTATCCCCCGGAGCCGAACACAGGGCCGGCGGCCAGCATGGCCAGCGCAGTCGCCACCAGTGCGACCCCTCGCGACCGGCCCCGGACGGTGGCGTAGCGGGACGCAGCACCGTGCCGGTCGAGTTCCTCGTACACCAGGGCCTCGAGGGCGCCGGACTCGAGCGCGCCCTTCGTGCCCCACAGCACGAACCCGGCGGCGAATGCGGGATAGGACGGGGCGAACGTCCAGAGCGCGAACCCGGCCGCGGAAAGCAGTGGCCCACCGGCGAGAAGCACGCGGCGAGACACCAGATCGGCCAGGGCGCCGGACGGGATCTCCAGCGCCACACTGGTCAACGACCAGATCACGAACAGGGACGAGATCTGAGCCGTCGACAGACCCATGTCGGCAAAAAGGATGGCGTAGAACGGGTAGAGCAGGATGAACTCGTCGAGGAACGAGTAGACGTAGAGCTTGCCGGCCAGGCGCGCCGGCGCCGCAGATCGGCGTGCGGTGTCGAACATGAGACCTTCCAGATGAGGAGCGGAACGGGGCTGGGCAGGCCAGCCCGGCGGTCCGCGTGCTCCCGCGGCCGGTCGGTCTCGACGG
>JASLBX010000325.1 GCA_030146385.1 Jiangellaceae bacterium
GCGGCAGCTGAAGCGCTCGGGGGAGACCTTGGCCGCCTCATGATGTCCACCCCGAACCCGTCACCGCACCAGCACCCAAGCCGACATCCGCACATGACCCTGACCGCGCGATTCTGCTGATTGAGCGGGCCTCGGTTGGCGAGCAGCCGTTTGCCTTGGCGTTGGCTGGGGTTACTGTCGAGCTGTGATTGTCGCCTTCGAGGATCTGGAGCTCGATCTGTCGCAGGTTGAGTTGCGGCGCTCCGGTGTGCGGGTGCTGGTCGAGCCGCAGGTCTTCGAGGTGCTCGCGTACCTGGTGAGCCACCGCGACCGGGTGGTGGCCAAAGAAGAGCTGATGGAGAACATCTGGGGCGGCCGGTTCGTCAGCGAGACGGCGGTCACCAGCCGGATCAAGCAGGCCCGCCGAGCGATCGGCGACAACGGGCAGGCCCAGCGGCTCATCCGTACCGTGCATGGCCGCGGCTACCGGTTCGTCGGAGCGGCCCGCGAGGCGGCGCCGGCACCCGCACCCCGGCACGTGCCGATCCACTACGCGGTCAGCGACGGCCTGCAGATCGCCTACCAGGTCACTGGGCGCGGCGACCGGGATATCGTGCTGGTGGCCGGGTTCGTCTCCCACCTGGAGCTCGATTGGGCCGATCCGCGGCATGCCGGCTTCCTCGACCGGTTGGGCTCGTTGGGCCGTCTGATCCGGTTCGATAAGCGCGGCACCGGCATGTCGGACCGGCCGAACGATCTGCCGGACATGGAGACCCGGATGCATGACGTGCTTGCTGTGATGGACGCGGCCGGTTCCCGCCGGGCGGTTCTGCTCGGATACTCCGAGGGCGGGCCGATGTCGATCCTGATGGCGGCCATGCATCCGGAACGGGTCGAGGCGTTGGTGCTCTACGGCACCTACGCCAGACGGCTGCGTGCGGACGACTACCCGTGGGCGCACACGCCGGAGGAGCGCCGCCAGTACATGGAGCGGCTGGCCGCCCAGTGGAGCTGGGAGGCCGACATGCGGGCCATGTGCCCGTCGGCCGATGATGCGATGGCCCGCTGGTGGGGTCAGCGGGCCCGGGCGGCGGCCACTCCGTCGACAGTACGCGCGCTAATCGCCATGAACTCTTTGATCGATGTCCGCGGCGCGCTCGGCTCGGTGCGGGTGCCGACGCTTGTCATGCACCGCCGGGGCGACCGGGACAGCCGCGTTGAGGAGGGCCTCTACCTGGCCGAGCACATCCCAGGCGCGCGGTTCGTCGGACTGCCCGGCGCGGATCACTTCGTCGCCGTCGACGCGAACCAGATCGTCGACCGGGTGGAGGAGTTCCTCGCCGACCTCGGGTCGGCATCGGCACCGGCCAGCGCGCTCGCCGCGGTACTAGCCGTCGCCGGCCCGCGCGCGGTCGTGGGGGCGCTGCCGGCGGGCCGTGCGGTGTACACGCGCGACGGGCGGACCGCTATTGTCTACGACGGCCCGGCGGCCGCGATCCGTGACGCGCTGTCTGTACTCGGCGGGCCGCAAGGCCGGGGCACTCGGTTCGGCCTACAGATCGCCGAGGTGCCGCGGATCGGGCTGGTGGTCGACGGCCCGGGCATCGAGGCAGCCGTGGGCCTCGCCGAAAAGGCGGCGCCTGGCCAGTTGCTCGTGTCGCCGCTCGTGCGGGACCTCGTGGCCGGTTCCGACCTGTCGTTCGCGCCCGTCGGCGACGATGCATTTCGGCCTGCCTTGCCGACGCCGGGCGGCCGAGCGGCACCCGGGGGGCGTGGACTGGGAGGCGTCCGGAACGAGACCCCCCGTGAGAACGCCCATCGCACCCAAGCCACATGAATCCAATGACCCTCGCTACGCCGGTGTTGTCAGTCTCCTGCACATAACCAAGATGGCTGAGCGGCGCCTCCCCGGCCCAGTGCGCGTCGGCCATCCGCACTCGCCGTCGGAGCCAAACTCCGCTCGCTCATGGCTCCGCCGCCGAGCGAGCGGGTTGGCGGGAGTTCAGGTCGCGTCAGCTGAGACCTGCGCACCTGCGATGACTGGTGTGAGCCGACGCGCCTGTTGCGTCACAGCAGTCGATTTTCAGCCGAGACCGCGGTGGGAGGTCCACAGCGCGCCGGCGCGGCTGGCAGCTTCGGCGACTAGCTAGACGACGCCTGCTGTCCAACCAGTCACCTGATCGCTCTCCAATCCACCGCACCAGTCAGCCTGCGTGACCTGCGACAACGTCCCTGCCGAGCGCCCGATTCAAGAGCGGGTTGATGCCCGTCCGAGACCGAGCAGACCGGATATTCCGGACAGCCGGCGGTCCCACTTGTGCCCATTTCATCTGAACTCACATGGGTGGCCACGCCACCAACTGGCCGGCGAAATGAGACTAAAACTGAGACCACAGGCCCCTTCTGGGCCGTCTGGCGACCAGCGGGAGATGATCTTCAGGAGGGAAAAAGCCCTGGTCAGAGGTACTTTTGTGGCGGAGGCGGCGGGATTTGAACCCGCGAGAGGTTTGACCCTCAACCCGCTTAG
>JASLBX010000333.1 GCA_030146385.1 Jiangellaceae bacterium
GGATCGTCTGCGGCCGAGTCCGCCTCTTCCTGTCGAACGCGGGCTTCAGCCCGGACGAGCAGGATGAACCCGCCGACGCCGATCACCGCGAACGCGAACCACTGGACCGCGTAGGACAGGTGCGGCCCGGATTCCAGCTCAGGCGGCGGGACGAGGGCAAGCGAACCCTCCGCAGGCGGGTTCTGCTCGACGAGCTCCAACCAGCCGCCGTAGAGCGGCTCGTCGACGGCGGGAGCGAGGGCGTCCAGATCGATGAACCGGATCATCCCGGACGAGGGGTCGCCGGTTCGGGCCCCACCCTCTTCGCTCGCACGTACCCGGCCGACCACCTCGACCTCGCCGGACGGCGGCGCCGGAAGGTCGGGCACGTCCGCGCCGGAGGTCGCCATGAAACCGCGGTCGACCAGGACGACGGCGCCCGAATCCGTCACCAGCGGCGTGACGACGTGGATGCCGGCCTGGCCGCCTTGCGGGCGCAGGCGTAGTGCCAGCTGGCCGTCGCCGTCGTAACGGCCTGAAACGCGCACGGTGCGCCACTCGTCGCCGACCGCGGCGGGCTCGTCCACGGCCAGCACCTCGTCGATCGGCGCGGGAGGCTGGTCCATTCCCTGCTGGACGGCGGCGTTGTAGGCCTGGCGCTGCTCGTTGCGGTCCAGCTGCCACAGCCCGAGCAGCACGAACGCGGTCGCCAGGACGAGGCCGGCGACGATTCGCACTATCCATTGGCGGGACACCAGAAACCGAAGCACACCATGACCGTAGCCCGACATTGTGGGTGCGAGCGCCTAGGGTGGGATACATGCTCATCGACCGGTACGGGCGCACGGCCACCGACCTGCGGGTGTCGCTGACCGACAGGTGCAACCTGCGGTGCCAGTACTGCATGCCGGCCGAAGGGCTGGACTGGCTGCCCAAACCCGACGTCCTGACCGCGGCCGAGATCATCCGGCTGGTGCAAATCGCGGTCGAGCGGCTGGGCGTGCGCGACGTCCGGTTCACCGGGGGCGAGCCACTGATCCGGCCCGAACTGGTCGAGATCGTGGCGGCATGCGCCCAGCTGAGCCCGCGCCCGAAGTTGTCGCTGACCACCAACGGAATCGGCTTGGCCCGGGTCGTCGGCGCTTTGGCCGCCGCTGGCCTGGATCGGGTGAACGTCTCGCTCGACACTCTCCACCCGGAGCGGTTCGAGGCCATCACCCGGCGCCGGCGCCTGCCGGACGTGCTCGCCGGGCTGGCGGCGGCCGCCGACGCCGGGCTGGACCCGGTCAAGCTCAACGCGGTCCTGCTGCGCGGCATCAACGACGACGAGGCTCCGTCTCTGCTGCGGTGGGCCATCGGCGAGGGGTACCAGCTGCGCTTCATCGAGCAGATGCCGCTCGACGCCCAGCACGCCTGGAACCGCGACCAGATGATCACTGCGGAAGAGATCCTGACCGCGCTCCAGGCCGAGTTCGACCTTTCACCAACCGGCCGGCGCGAGCGGGGCAGTGCTCCGGCGGAGACCTGGACAGTCAATGGCGGGCCTGCGACGGTCGGCGTGATCGGCTCGGTCACCCGCCCGTTCTGTGCCGCCTGCGACCGCACCCGGCTCACCGCCGACGGTCAGGTCCGGACGTGCCTGTTCGCGACGACGGAGTCCGACCTGAGGACCCCGCTGCGCAACGGTGCCGACGACTCCGAACTGGCCCGGTTGTGGCGGGTCGCGATGGCCGGCAAGCTTCCCGGCCACGGTATCAACGACCCGGGCTTTCTCCAGCCTGCCCGGCCGATGTCGTCGATCGGGGGCTAGGGGCGCAAAGGACACAAAAGACGGCGCCGGGCAACCACGGGGGAAGCTGCCCGGCGCCGCCGATCACGACGCGCACCGACGGGGGAAGTCCGGAACGCGTGCGGATCGGAGTATGGCACGGATTTCGGCTCGCGTGAAGGGATGAGGTGATCACTCCTGGCCGGCGTCGCGGACGGGGCCGGACTCGATGGCCCGTCGTTGGTGAGGCTCGACCGGAGTGATCGCTCCCGGCGCGGGCCGGGCGACGGCGTTCGCCACGACGACCGCCAGGTAGGGCAGGACGACCGCAGCGATGATGAACACCCACCGGGCCCATCCCTCGACCAGCAACGCAAAGGGCACGCAGACGATCCGGATGCCCATCATCCACAAATAGCGGCGCTGTCGCGCGCTGATGTCGTCGCTCCGCCCGGGGCTGGCGGTCGTGACCGACTGGACGTTCGTTCTCACGAGGTTTTGCCTCCTGCCCGCTCGGCGCCCGTCGGGGCTGGTCCAAGCGCGCTTACCCTTTCACCGTATGCGGCGGAGCCTGACCTGACCAGACGAGGTCCGGCCCAGCGTCCGCGGGGCGAGCGCAGCCGGCGAGCAGCAACGACTCGGCAACACTCGTACGCAGCCCGTCGAGCAGGTCCGCGACGCCGTCCGCGCCGCCGGCGGCCAGCGCCCACAGGACCGGACGGCCCAGCCATGCGGCCCGCGCGCCGAGGGCCAGGGCGCGGAGCACGTCCCGTCCCGTACGTATTCCGCCGTCCACGTACACTTCGACCTGGTCGCCCACGGCGTCGACCACCTCGGGCAGCGCCCAGGCCGTCGGAACGACACCGTCGAGTTGCCGGCCGCCGTGGGTCGAAACGACGACCGCAGCAGCACCCGCGTCGACGCACGCCTGCGCATCATCGCCGCGCAACACACCCTTGGCCACGACCGGCAGGCCGGTGATCTCTGCGAGCCGGACCAGGTCGCGCTCGGTAACGTCCGGCGCCTGCTCAAGCGCCTCGATCGACGCCGAGCCGAGCTCCGGCAGCAACCCGGGGCCGGGAAAACGGAGGGCCGCGGTCGCGCTGTGCTTCGCCGCGACGGCCGGTGTGTCGACCGTGAGCACGATTGCACCGGCTCCCGCCTCGGCCGCGCGGCGGGCCAGCTCGTCGGACAGGCCGCGGTCGGCCATCACGTAGATCTGCATCCACCAGACGCCGGCGACGTCCACGACGTCGTCCAGCCGCGCGGTGGCCCGGGTCGACAGCACGTACAGGGTGCCGGCCTTGGCCGCGGCGGCCGCCGTCGCCACCTCGCCGTCCGGGTGAGCGAACCCGTGGGCGGCCGTGGGTGCGATGGCGACGGGCGCGCTGATCTGCTGGCCCAGCAGGGTGGTCGACGGGTCAACCGTGCCGACGTCCCGGAGCACCCGGGGGCGAAGGTGGATGCGCCGCCAGGCTTCCTCGGCCTCGCCGACGGTCTGCTCGTCGCCCGATCCGGCGGCGTAGTAGGCGTAGGCCTCGGGCGCAAGTGCGGCGCGGGCCCGCGACAGCAGCGCTTCGTACGGAATCATGGCTGTCATTCTGTCGTCACGAGGAGGTTCCGATGAACCGGACATACAGAGTCAGCGAGATCGTCGGCACGTCGACCGAGGGAGTCGACGAGGCGATCCGCAACGGAATCGGCCGCGCCGCCCAGACGCTCCGCCACCTCGACTGGTTCGAGGTCACCGAGATCCGCGGGCACCTGGTCGACGGCCAGATCGAGCACGTCCAGGTCGGGATGAAAGTGGGATTCCGGCTAGAAGACGCGTGAGGTCCTTATCGGGAACGGGCATGACAGGCCGTCGGCCCGAGCCGGTACGGTCGGACCCGGTCGTATCGAGGAGAGGAGCCGACGCTTGTGAGCCGGTCCATACTGGTCACCGGCGGCAACCGCGGCATTGGCCTGGCCATTGCCCGCGCGTTCGCCGCCACGGGTGACGCCGTCACGATCACCTACCGCAGCGGTGAGCCGCCGGACGGGCTGGCCGGAGTACGGTGCGACGTCACCGACCCTTCGTCCGTCGACGTTGCGTTCAAAGAGGTCGAAGAGCGGCAGGGTCCGGTCGAAGTACTCGTCGCCAACGCGGGCACCACGAAGGACACCTTGCTGCTGCGGATGAGTGAGGACGAATTCACCAGCGTGCTCGACACCAACCTGACCGGCACGTTCCGCGTGGTGAAGCGGGCAGCCCGCGGCATGCTGCGGGCTCGGCGCGGGCGGATCGTCCTGATCGGCAGCGTCGTCGGGCTGCTCGGCTCGCCGGGTCAGGTCAATTACGCGGCGAGCAAGGCCGCCCTGGTCGGTATGGCGAGGTCGCTGGCGCGCGAGCTGGGCAGCCGGGGCATCACCGCCAACGTGGTCGCGCCCGGCTTCGTCGAGTCCGACCTGACCGCTGTGCTCTCCGACGAGCGGAAGGCGGAGATCCTCAGCGGCATCCCGCTCGGGCGCTATGGGGAGGCCGACGAGATCGCGGCCTGCGTACGCTGGCTGGCCAGCGACGAGGCGGCATACATCACGGGTGCGGTCATACCCGTAGACGGCGGATTGGGGATGGGGCACTGATGGCGCAGGACGCCGCGCCCGCTGGGCGCCTTATCGAGGGCAAGCGAATCCTCGTTGCCGGGGTGACGATGGACACCTCGATCGGCTTTCACGTGGCCAGGGTGGCTCAGCAGCAGGGCGCCGAGGTCGCCATCACCAACTTCGGCCGGGCGCTGTCGATCACCAGGCGCATTGCCGGCCGGTTGCCCAAGGAGCCTCCCGTCCTGGAGTTGGACGTCACCGACCCGGACCACCTCGCCGGGCTGGCCGAGCAGGTGCAGGAGGCGCTCGGCGGGCTCGACGGAGTCGTGCACTCGATCGCGTACGGCAACCCCGAGACGGCGCTCGGCGGCAAGTTCCTCGACACGCCGTGGGACGACGTCGGCCAGGCGCTGCACGTTTCCGCGTACTCGCTGAAGTCGCTGGCGATGGCCTGTCGTCCCCTGCTCGGCCGGGGCTCGTCCATCGTCGGGATGACGTTCGACGCGTCGGTGGCCTGGCCGGTGTACGACTGGATGGGCGTGGCCAAGGCCGGCCTGGAGTCGACGTCCCGCTACCTGGCCCGCTATTTCGGCCCGGAGGGCATCCGGGTGAATCTGGTGTCGGCGGGTCCGCTGCGGACGCTCGCCGCCAAGGCCATTCCCGGGTTCGATGACATTGAATCCCAGTGGGAGTCTCGGGCGCCGCTCGGCTGGGACCGCAGCGACCCCGAGCCCACGGCGCGGACGGTCGTGGCCCTGCTCAGCGACTTCATGCCGGCGACTACCGGTGAGATCGTGCACGTCGACGGCGGGTACCACGCCACGGGGGCGTAGATGATTCCTGCTGCACCCGACGGCATGCTGCGGGTCGCCGGCCTGGCACTTCGCGATCACTGGTTCGACGTGCCGCTCAACCACGCTGAGCCGGACGAAGAGACGATCCAGGTCTACGCCCGCGAGGTCGTGGCGGCTGACAAGCCCGACGCTGACAAACCGTGGCTGCTGTTCCTGCAAGGCGGGCCGGGCGGTAAGTCGCCGCGGCCGACGAGCTCGCCGGGCTGGCTCCACCGCGCGGTGAAGGACTTCCGGGTGCTGCTGCTCGACCAGCGCGGGACTGGACGCTCGACGCCGGTGACGCCGCGGACCATCCTGCGGCGGGGCGATGCTGCCGCCCAGGCCGAGTACCTGTCGCACTTCCGTGCCGACTCGATAGTCGCGGACGCCGAGCTCATCCGTCGTCGGTTGGTCGGCCCGGACGAGAAGTGGAGTGTCCTCGGGCAGTCGTTCGGCGGGTTCTGCACCTTGCACTACCTGTCGGTCGCTTCTAGCGGGCTCGCGGCGGCGTACCTCACCGGTGGGCTGGGCCCGCTCGATGCAACGGCCGACGAGGTCTACCAGGCCACGTACGACACGGCGCGGGCCAAGAACAAGGCCTATCACCAGTCGTTCCCGGACGACCAGGATCGTCTCGAGCGGATCGCGGCCTACCTCCGCGAGCACGACGTGCGGTTGCCTGACCGGTCGCCGCTGTCGGTCCGCCGCTTCCAGACGATCGGGATGGACCTCGGGGGGAAGATGGCCGTCCCGAATCTGCACTACCTGCTGGAGGAGGCATTCGTCGACGGGCCGGAGCTGTCGCACACGTTCCTGCACGGCCTATACACAGAGCTGACCTTCGCGCCCGCGCCGCTCTACGCGGTTCTGCACGAACCCCTGTACGCGCAAGGGACGGCCACCCGTTGGGCCGCACAGCGGATACGACCTGCTGACTTCGATCCAGGCGCCTCGCCGCTGCTCCTGACCGGCGAGATGATCTATCCATGGATGTTCGAGGACGACCCGGCGCTGCGGCCGTTCCTTGACGCGGCCGAGCTGCTCGCTCAGCGGGATGACTGGCCGACCCTCTACGACCGGGCGGCACTGGCCGCCAACGAGGTGCCAGCCGCGGCTGCGCTCTACACCGACGACATGTACGTCGACGCGGGGTACTCCGAAGACACGGCGGCCGCTGTGCGGGGTCTACGGGTGTGGAAGACCAACGCCTATGAGCACGACGGGCTGCGTGAGACCGACTACATCCTGGACCGATTGATCAAGATGGCCAGGGGCGAGCTCTGAGCCTCGAGGACCTGCTGAGGCGCGAGCGCCCCGCCATCGTGGCGGGCGTTGGTCCGGCGGTTCGGCGACCTCGACCTGGCTGAGGACTGCCTGCAGGACGCAGCTGCGGAGGCCCTCGAGCACTGGACGCGGGAGGGCGAGCCGGCCAACCCAGCCGGCTGGCTCGTGACGACCGCCCGCCGCACCCGGCCGAGCGCGACCTGCTCGCCGACCGTCTGCGCGGCCGGCCGGGTGAGCCGTTCGCATAGGCTCGGGCGTATGGCTAAGACGCTGGTGGTACTGCGTCACGCGAAATCGGCCTGGCCGGACGGCGTGGCCGACCATGACCGTCCGCTCTCCGAACGGGGCCGCCGCGACGCGCCCGCCGTCGGACGATGGTTGCGCGAGCAGGGGATTGTCGCCGAGTTGGCTGTGGTCTCCAGCGCCCTGCGGGCCCGCGAGACGTTCGAGCTGGCGGCAGCCGAGCTAGACCCGGCGCCCAGGCCGCTCATCACAGACACCGTGTACAGCGCGAGCACGGGTGATCTGCTCGACACGGTGCGCGAACTGCCAGCCGAGACCAAGGTGGCATTGCTGGTCGGGCACAATCCGAGCATCGGCATGCTGGCCGCCACGCTGGACGACCGCACGCAGGGCGCCCTGGAGTTCAAGACGAGTGCCGTCGCGGTCTACGACGTCGGCGCGACCTGGCCCGAGGTCAACCCGGGCGAGGCCCGCCTGATCGCGTCCACCATTCCCCGCGGGTGAGGTTCGATCACGTTCAGCATGCCTGTCCATGCCGTGCCAGGCGCGTGCGGGTGGTATGGCGCCGACGGGCCTGGTGGGCGGCCCACGCGCGAGCTCAGTCGAGCGGTGGGGCCGGTGTGGTGTAGCCGTCGGCGGCGTCGGCGGCTTCGATGTCCTGCCGGCTGATGCCCAGCAGGTAGAGCACGGCGTCCAGATACGGGACGCTGACGGCAGTGTCCGCGGCCTCCCGCACCACGGGCTTGGCGTTGAACGCGATCCCGAGGCCTGCCGCTGCGATCATGTCCAGATCGTTGGCGCCGTCACCGACCGCGACGGTCTGGGACAGCGGGACGTCGGCGGCGTCGGCGAACCTGCGTAGCGCCGCTGCCTTGCCGACACGATCGAGAATCGGCCCGATGAGCTCGCCGGTCAGCCGTCCGTCGGCGATCTCCAGGGTGTTGGCGGCTGCGTAGTCGAGCGACAGTTCCCCGGCGAGGTGGTCCGTGATCTGCGTGAACCCGCCGCTGACGATCGCGAAACGGTAGTCGAGCCGCTTCAGGGTGCGCACCAGGGTGCGCGCGCCAGGGGTCAGCCGCACGGACGCCACGACCTCGTCGACCGCAGACGCCGGCAGCCCGGCCAGCAGGCGGACCCGGGCCCGAAGCGATTCGGCGAAGTCCAGCTCGCCCCGCATGGCCTCGGCGGTGACCTTGGCCACCTGGTCCAGCACGCCGGCCCGCTCGGCGAGCATTTCGATGACCTCACCTTGGACGAGCGTGGAGTCGACGTCCATGACGACGAGCCGCTTGGCACGCCGGATCAGCCCGGACGGCTGGACGGCAACGTCGAACCCGTGGCTCAGGGCTTCGGCAGCAAGCTCGACCCGCAGCAGAGCCGGGTCGACCCCGGAAACTTCGAGCTCGATGGACGTCACGGGGTATGACGCCAGACGGACGATCCGGTCGATGTTGCCGCGCCGGGCGGCGATCCGTCCCGCGACTGCTGACATCGCCGCGGGCCGCAGCGGGTGGCCCAGCACGGTGACGTGGGTGCGGCCGGGCTTGCGGTTCGGGTCGCCGGACCCGGGGGAGAACTCGACGTCCATGCCGAGTGAGCCGACCACTCTTCCGACGGCGGTCTGGAATGCCGCCTCGTTCTCCGGTGCCGTGACGAGGATGCCCAGGATCAGCCGGCCGCGTACCACTACCTGCTCGACGTCGACCACGTCAACGGCATGTTCGGACATGGCCGCGAACAGCCGGGCAGTGACGCCGGGGCGGTCGCGGCCGGTGACGGTGACGAGGACGGTGCGAGGTACGGGACGGCTCATGACCGCTACAGGTTAGCTGCCATCGACAACGCGACGGGACGGAAGTCCACCGGCTGGACCACTCGCTATGCACATGCCCGTCCCCAGCTCACCTGATCAGGGGCGGTGGTTGTTGCAAGCAGCGGCCAGGCCGTGCCGGGCGGTCCGCTCGAGCTGGCGGAGCGCTTCACGCCGCGCGGACGCCTCCGCCGCGGTCACCGCGCCGCCGTCGTCGGCCAGGGCGAACTCCGCGATCGTCCAGAGCCGGGCCGACCGGGCGGCCAGCGCCTGCGCCTCCTGCGAGTACCCATGCGGCAGAGGCGCCGACGCTTTGCCCGATCGCACATCGTCCAGCAGCTGAGCCACCTCCGGACGCCACAAGGGTACGTCGAGGTCGGCTAGGACCCGTCCGGCCGCGAGCAGCGCCTCGTTCAGCTCCCGGTCTGCCTCCGCGATACTCGGCCCCGCCGGCGGCTTGCGTGCCTCGTGCCACATCCACTCCACGAAGTGGCCTTGGTCGCCGGGCGGGCCGAACGGTGTCACCCGGGGAACCAGCGCGTATGACGCCGCACCCACGGCGATGACCGCCTCGCCCGCCTGCACGGCGGCCTCGTTCAGCGGTAACGGCCCGGCGAGACCCAGCAGATCGCCTGGCCGGGGAAGCGCCACCGATCCGGCCTCTACCGCCGACTCGCGCCAGAACACCAGCACCTCGTCCAGTGACTCCAGTGCCGGGCTGCCCGCAAGCGAGTGCGGTTCGTCGTCGCCGCGCACGCGCTCGATCACCTCATCGACGTCGCAGCGGCCCTCGAACCACATCGTCGCCCACGCGGCGAGCCGGACCGAACGGGGAAGCGAGACCATGATTCGTCCAGCGTAGGGAATCCTGTCGGGAACCGTGGCAGCCCGGTGCCGGGCAGACGCGCCACGGCACTCGGTAAGGTCGCGTGCCATGACCGACGTCCTCGAGCTGGCCGACGTCTCGGTGCGGCGATCCGGCACCTACCTGCTGCAGGGGGTGACCTGGGCTGTCGCCGAGTCCGATCGCTGGGTCATTCTCGGGCCGAACGGTGCGGGCAAGACCACGCTGTTGCAGGTCGCAGCCGCCAACATGCATCCGTCCGAGGGATACGCCGCGATCCTGGGCGAGATGCTGGGCGCGGTCGACGTGTTCGAGCTGCGTCCCCGCATCGGCCTGACCAGCGTGGCGCTCGCCGACCGCATTCCGCGTGAGGAGCGCGTCCGCGACGTCGTAATGACCGCGTCGTACGCGGTCGTGGGCCGGTGGCGCGAGTCGTACCAGACATACGACGAAAAGCGCGCGAACTGGCTGCTTCACCGGCTCGGCGTGGCCGGGCTAGCCGATCGCACGTTCGGGACGCTGTCCGAAGGGGAGCGTAAGCGAGTCCAGATCGCCCGCGCGATGATGTCCGACCCCGAACTCCTACTCCTGGACGAGCCCGCTGCCGGGCTGGACCTGGGCGGACGCGAGGCACTCGTCGCGACGCTCGGCGAATTGGCCGCCGACCTGGCGTCGCCGGCCATGGTGCTCGTGACGCATCACGTCGAGGAGATCCCGCGCGGGTTCACCCACGTGATGCTGCTGCGTGAGGGACGGGTGGTGGCGTCCGGGCCGCTCGAGGAGGCCCTCACGGCACAGGCGCTGAGCACCACGTTCGACCTTCCGCTTGAGCTGAATCTGGACAACGGACGGTGGTCCGCGCGGGCGCAACTCGCCACAAGTTAGCGATCTTTAAGAAATGTTATGAATCGCCTAGGGTTAGGCCATGCGCGATGCGTTCGACTGGATCGGCGACAACGAGTGGACCTTGTGGGCCGGTCTCGCGCTGATCCTGGGCATCATCGAGACCACGACGCTTGATCTGGTCTTCCTGATGCTGGCCGTCGGCGCCGCCGGTGGCGCTGTGGTCGCCGCGTTCGGCGTACCCTTTGTTTTCCAGGCACTCGCCGCCATCGCGGTCAGCGTCGCCATGCTCGGCGTCGTCCGACCGATCGCCAAGCGCCACCTGCACCAGCCGATCACCGAGCGAACCGGCGTGGCGGCGCTGGTCGGGCGCCGGGCGGTCGTTCTCGAGCGCGTCGACGGCACCGGTGGCCGGGTGAAGCTGGCCGGCGAGGTGTGGTCCGCGCGGAGTTACGACGGCTCTGTGATCGAGGCGGGCGCCAACGTGGACGTCGTGGAGATCCAGGGGGCGACAGCACTCGTGTTCGCTGCTGAAGGTCCGTAAGCTCCCGCATGCCATCTGGCGGCACACCCCACACGCGCAACCGATAGCTTGGTCGCCCCCGAAGAAAGGGTCTCCCATGGATGCTGGACAGACGCTCTTGTTGTTCGTCGTCTTCCTGCTCGCTGTGTTCGTCCTGGTCACGCTGGCCAAGTCGGTGCGGATCGTGCCGCAGGCGCGGGCGGGCATTGTCGAGCGGCTGGGCAAGTTCAAACGAGTGCTAGAACCGGGCCTGACCGTCGTCATCCCGTTCGTGGACAGGGTCCTGCCGATGGTCGACCTGCGTGAACAGGTCGTCTCGTTCCCTCCGCAGCCGGTCATCACCGAGGACAACCTGGTCGTACAGATCGACACGGTGATCTACTACCAGGTCACGAACGCCAAGGACGCCACGTACGAGATCGCGAACTTCATCGCCGGTATCGAGCAGCTGACCGTCACGACGCTGCGTAACGTGATCGGCGGTATGGACCTCGAGCGGACGCTCACCAGCCGCGAAGAGATCAACAATGCGCTTCGTGGCGTTCTCGACGAAGCGACCGGCAAGTGGGGTATCCGGGTCAACCGGGTCGAGCTGAAGTCCATCGACCCGCCACCGTCGATCCAGGACTCCATGGAGAAGCAGATGCGCGCCGAGCGTGACCGCCGGGCCGCCATCCTGAACGCCGAAGGTGTGCGACAGTCGCAGATCCTGACCGCAGAGGGCCAGAAGCAGGCCGCGATCCTGACCGCGGAAGGTGACAAGCAGTCCCAGATCCTGCGTGCGGAGGCGAGCAAGCAGGCGCAGATCCTGCAGGCCGACGGCGAGGCGAAGGCGATCAAGGCCGTGTTCGAGGCCATCCACCGCGGCAACCCGGACAGGAAGCTGCTGGCCTACCAGTACATGCAGATGCTGCCGGAGATCGCCAAGGGCGACGCGAACAAGGTGTGGGTCGTCCCAAGTGAGATCGGCAAGGCGCTCGAGGGCCTCGGCACCGCCGTCGGCTCGATGGGCCAGCTCGCGGGCGGCATCGTGCAAGACGCCGACGGGGAAAGCGGCGTGGCGCTCGACGAGCTCGCCGAGGATCGTGCCGAGGTGGAGGCCGCCGCCGAAGAGGCCGCGCACGAGAGCGAGGCGGCCGTGGAGGCGGCCCAGGACGAGGTCCGGGAGGCGCTCCGCTCGGCTCAGCAGGCGACCACCGAGGCCGGGCCGGGCACTCCGCCGGAGCCCGACCGCGAGTGACACCCGTTCC
>JASLBX010000368.1 GCA_030146385.1 Jiangellaceae bacterium
GAGTACCCCGTGGTCGCGGCCATGAAGATGCCGATCAGCATGGTGAAGCCGGCCACGATGACGGAGTTCAGGAACCACCTCGGGAAGTTGGTGTCGAAGAGAACGAAACGGTAGTTCTCCAGCGTCGGATCGCGGACGAGCTGGATGTCGCTGGACAGCTGCGCGTAGCCCGGTTTGAAAGACGCGAACACGATCCACAGCACCGGGAAGACAGGGATCACGGTTGCGAGCACCAGGCCCGCGTGGAGCCAGAACGACGCGGCTCGCGAACGCTCACCGCGCCCGTAGGTCCCTTCCCGCCGGCCCGTAGCGGCTTGGGCCTCCTGGACGGTCGTGGCCTGCACTGTTGCTTCGGACATGGTCACCACACCTCGCCCTGAGACCGGAGCCAGCGTCGGTAGAAGGTTGCAAAGACGAGCAGCATGGACAGGATGATCACGCCGTACGTCGCAGCACCGGAGTAGTTGCGGATGCCCTCGAACGCTTCCCGGTAAGCGCCCGTGACGAGGATCTCCGTCTGTCCCGCCGGTTGCCCACCTGTGACCAGGAAGATCACCGGGAACATGTTGAACGTCCAGATCGTGCCGAGCAGGATGACGGTCGCCGATACCGGCCGTAGCCCAGGCATTGTCACGTTGCGGAAGCGTTGCCACGGCGTTGCGCCGTCCATCTCGGCCGCCTCATAGAGCTCGTTCGGGATCGCCTGGAGCCCGCCGAGGATCGCCACCATCATGAACGGGACGCCGAGCCAGATGTTCGTGACGATGGCCGTGAACAACGAGGTCCACCGGTCGCTGAACCACGACACGGGTGTCTGTCCGAACTGGGCGAGGATCGCGTTGGCCAGCCCAAAGTTCTCATTGAAGATGAAGCGCCACGCGAAAGCGCTGATGAAGGCCGGCACCGCCCAGGGGACGATGAGGAGGACCCGATACAGAGAGCGGCCGCGTACCCGCCGGTTGAGCATGACCGCCAGCGCCAGGCCGATCGTGTAGTGGAAGAACACGCAGACGGTCGTCCACAGGATCGTGTTGGTGAACCAGAGCCAGAACGACCCGACCTCTCCGGTCAGGATGTCGACGTAGTTGCGCAGGCCGACGAACTGGAAGCGGTCCGGGTTGGGTTCGCAGACCCGCTCGCCCCCGAGCGTCGCGGTACAGACCTCCGTGCGCTGGTTGGCCTCGTTGAGGTCGGTGAAGGAGATGTAGACACCGCGGATCAACGGGTAGATGACTAGGACGCCCACCACAATCGCGACGGGCAGCGCGAGCGCCCAGGCGTACCAGTACTTGTCCCAATTGCGTCTCAGCCGGCCGGGTGGCCTGCTTTCGGTGCCCTGGGGTCTCGCGGCGTCCGGGGCGGCGGTAGCGGTGGTCATTCGGTTCTCCTGCGCTGCGTACGAGGAGCTGGATGTGGACGTGAGCTAACCACGAACCGAGCGTGGGCGCGGCCGGCTTGCCGCCATCGCGACGAAGCCGGCCACGCCCACGGGCGGGTGTTACTCCTGCAGGCTGTAGTTCGGGACGACCTCGGCCTGGTACGTCTGCGCGACGTCGTCCAGCGCGGCCTTCGGGTCTTCGCCTTGGACCAGGACCTCGACTGCCATCTCGTCAAGCGGGCCGAAGAACTGGCCGCCCTCTGGGATCCACGGCCGTGCCACGGCCGCGTCGACGACCGGCGAGAACGCGGAGATGACGTCGTTGTTGGCCACTGCGTCCAGCTCGTAGGCCGATCGGCGGGTGGGCAGGAGGCCGAGCTCCTCGGCGAGGAACGCCTGCGACTCCGCCGAGTTCATGAACGAGATGAAGGCAATCGCCGCGTCGGCCTTGGACTCATCCATGCCCGACCACACGACATAGTTGTGACCGCCGACCGGCGCACCCGCGGCGACGGATCCCGCCGGCACCGGGGCGATGCCGAGGTTCTCAATGCCGCCGAACTCGGGCGCGTTACGGATGTTGTTGACCTCCCACGGCCCATTGATGATCATGCCGACCAGCTGCTCCTTGAACAGGGTCATCATGGTTCCGTACGAATCGTTTGCCGGGGGAGTGGGCGCTGCACCGGACTCGACCAGGTCTTGCGCGATGCCAATGCCGGTGACGTTCGCCTCGCTGTTGACCACGATGGCCTCCGAGTCCACGTCGACCATGTCGCCGCCCTCGCCGTAGATGAACGGCAGCAGGAAGTAGCCGCCTGCGTTGATGAAGATGCCGTCGGCACCCACGCCCTCCAGCGCCTCGGCGGCAGTCTGGACCTCATCCCAGGTCTGCGGCGGGTTCTCGGGGTCGAGGCCGGCCTCCTCGAACAGCGACTTGTTGTAGAGCAGTGAGAGAGCGTCGGTGACCTGCGGGACGCCGTACGTCTGTCCATTGAAGACGTTCGAGGACAGCGGGGTCTCGAAGTAGTCGTCGGCGTCCTCGAGGAGCGCGGTGCCGTCGAGGGCGAACAGGTAGCCGAGCGATGCGAACTCCGGCACCCACGCGACCTCGGCGCGGAGGATGTCCGGTGCCCCGCTGCCGGCCTCGGCGGCGGTCTTGAAGTTGTTCTGCGCATCGCCGAACGGCACCGACTGGTAGTCGATGGTGACGTTCGGATACTCCTCGTTGAACTGGCTGATGAGCTCCTGGAACGCCGGGCCCTCGTTCTGGGGATCCGAGGTGTCCCACCAGGTGAGAGTCGCCTCGAGGCTCTCAGGATCGGCAGTGGGCTCTTCCTCCGCAGGCTCCGGCGAGGCCTCGGCGGGTCCTTCCTCGCCGTCGTCGCTGCCGCAGGCGGTGATTGCGATCGCGAGGCCTGCGGCAAGCGCAATCGCCCTGGACGTTCGTGTCATTGTTGTGCTCCTTCGATGGGCCACTGTGCGTTTCGAGGTTGAACTTGTGTCCGAGGTTGACTTGTCGGTCGGGCCGGCCACACGGCGACGTACCTGGAACACGCCGTACGGACTTGAGGACGCCTCACGGCCAGTCCGCCTAATGCAAGGATGGCCTGCAAGTTACCAGAGGTTTTCTGCAAACGAAAGCTCGCTTGCGTTGTTTGTTGCGGAAGTGAGATAACCTGACCCGCATGAGTGTGCGGATGGCTGACGTGGCGGCTCACGCTGGAGTCAGTGAAGCTACGGTGAGCCGAGTGCTCAACGTCAAGCCGGGAGTGGCGGCCGAGACCCGTCAGGCGGTCCTCGAGGCCATGGACCTGCTGGGTTACGAGCGTCCGCCTCGCTTGCGTTCGCGCAGCGCCGGGTTGGTGGGCCTGATCGTGCCCGAGTTGGAGAACCCGATCTTTCCCATGTTCGCGCAGGTTATCGAGACGATTCTGGCCCAGCAGTCGTACACGCCCGTGCTATGCACGCAGACCCCAGGCGGAGTCGCCGAAGACGAGTACGTGGAGATGTTGCTCGACAGGGGGGTGGCCGGAATCGTGTTCGTTTCGGGCCTGCACGCCGACACCCAGGCCAACCATGACCGGTACCGCAGCCTCCGCGAGCGCGGACTGCCGATCGTCCTGATCAACGGGTACGTTCCCGGCCTGGACGCGCCATTCATCTCGCACGACGATGTCCGGTCGGTGGAGCTTGCCGTCAACCATCTCGCGTCACTGGGCCACGAACGGATCGGGCTTGCCGTCGGCCCGGAGCGTTTCGTCCCCGCCCAGCGTCTGATCGAGGGCTTCCGCCGGTCGATGCTCGCCCTGTTCGGGGTGGAGGCCCCGCCGGTGGCCGCGTCCTTCTACACCGTCGAGGGTGGGGGTGCGTCGGCGACGCAGTTGCTGGACGCCGGTTGTACAGGGATTGTGTGCGGCTCCGATCTAATGGCGCTCGGCGCGATCCGCGCGGTGCGTGGCCGAGGACTGCGGGTACCTGAGGACATATCAGTGGTGGGGCACGACGACTCGCCGCTCATCGCCTTCACCGATCCGCCGTTGACGACCGTCCGGCAGGCCGTACAGCCGATGGGGAAGGCGGCCGTCCAGAGCCTCATCGCCGAGATCAGCGCGACGCAGGTGCCGCGCACGGAGTTCCTGTTCGCGCCCGAACTGGTGGCTCGCGGCTCGACTGCGGCCGTGACGGGGGTTCGCAGCGCCGCCTTGTGATCGGGCGGTGAGTGCTTAAGGTGCCGGCAGGCTTGGTTGAGCGTCCGATTAGGGCAAAGCCGCATTGGACGCCAGGGTGAGGGCCTCTGTTTTGCGGCCCATGCCTGTGAGGGCGGAATCCGCTTCCTCAGGAATAGGTGAGCCGGACAAGTGCGCCGAGCGGTTAGAGCGTCCCCGGCGTCAGGACGAGCAGCACTTGGCCAACGAAGAGCACTTGCCCACCTGATCATCTGGGCGGTGACGATCAGGTGGGCAAGTGACGGTCAGGTGACCCTGGACGTCAGGCGGGCAGACGCTCGCCGGTCTTGACCGAGAACGCGTGCTCCTGGTTTGGCTTGATCTTGACCCAGACCTTCTCGCCCTTCTGGGGGACGTTGCGCGGCTCGACGCGGGCGATGATCGTCTCGCTTTGCAGGTGCGCCGCGGCATCCTCGGCGGCCCGTCCCACTGCCTCGCCGTAGAGGTACGCGTCCGAACCGAGCTCCTCGACGACGTCCACGATGACCGGGAAGGCACCGCTGGAGCCCTCGCT
>JASLBX010000380.1 GCA_030146385.1 Jiangellaceae bacterium
CCTGCCTGCTTGTCGACGTAGGGCACGTCGTCGGACTGCACCATGCCCGCGACGCCGTACGCCCCGAGCGTCGCGCCGCCAGAGAACCCGTTGGTGCCGCGCGGAAAGTACACGTAGGCGTTCTGCGACGCAGACGAGGACGTGAAACCCAGCGGGTGTCCAGGGTTCTCGTACCAGAACCGCCCGTACAGCTCGGGGATGGTCCTGCGTTCCTCGACCGGCGCGGTCACACCGGCCAGCCGGTAGGGCGACACCGTCGTGAAGTAGTCGATGCCGAACGCGTTCCGCTGGTCCTGCCCGGCCAGGTAGAGGTAGTAGGCGCCGTCGCCATGGAACCAGGGCATCAGGTTCTCGCCGTTCATGTACTCGTACTTGCTTATCCGGTCGGAGCTCCGGGCCAGCGCGAACACATATCCGGGACGGCGGTGGACCGTCTTATCCATCGCGTTGAAGGCCACGCTTCGCTCGGGCGGGTTGAGGTCGGCGGCCTCCACCGACTCGTCGGCGAGGATGTCGGAGTACCGCACGATGCTAACCGGTGAGACGAAGGACGTCGGGTTCAGCGTCGCGCGCGAGGTGGCCCGGATGAACTTGACGTATCCCTTCAGGGCGGCGGCATCCGCGGGCTCGGCGTAGTCGGCGAGGTCTACGACCGCCTCAACCACCTGCGCGACGTCGGCATAGCCGGTCGTGGTCCGCGACACCGCACGTCCCTTGACGATCTCCATCATCCAGCCCTCGAAGATGAGCGGGGCGAAGCCGTTCGTCACCCAGCCCTGCACGACACCGACCAGCTCGCCGCCGCTCGAGTACGACGTGCCGTCCAGGATCTTGACCGTCTGGACGACCCTGGTCAGCAGGCCCTTGCCGTAGGACCCGGTGTACGCGACCGAGTGGTGCTGGATGAACGACCCGTCGGCGTAGTAGCCGTCCGTCACGCCGTGCCTGAGGCTGTACGGGTCGATCGTCGCGAACACCATGCCGTGGTCGGCGATCGCCTTCGCGATGCGGGCGTCGTCGCCAACAACCGCTCCTTGCAGAATCCGGTTGGTCGTGATGTCGGCGAGGTTCGCGCCGGTGTGGAAGCGCGAGTCCAGGTCGACGTCCCCGTCCTTGCCGTTGCGCAGGTACGCGTCCATTGCCGCGATGTACGTACCCGCCAGGTTCGGGCGGTGTTCGGCGGCCTGATCGGCGAGCAGGACCAGGGTCTTGCTGACGTGGGTCGGGATGCCGATCTCCCAGTTGAACCAGTTGCCGTAGTAGCCCTGCTCCTGGTCGCCGAAGTAGTGCTCGTACAGCCAGGCGAGCCTGTCGAGCACGCGCCGCTGGACGGCGATGTCGCCGACCAGTTCGGAGTCGACACCGGGCGTCCGCGTGGCCAGCGCGATCTCGTAGAGGTACTGGTAGGAGACGCGGAGATTGACGTCATCCGATCCCAACGGCCGGCCAGCGAACAGCTCCCCTGAGCCGGCCGAGTCCATCGCCGACAGCCTGCTTCGAGCCGTCTGCTGAATCGCCGCCAGCTTGGCGGCCACTTCCGGCCGAGCGTTGGACGCGGCGGTTCCGGCGAAGACTCCAACCGTGTTCTCGATCAAGCGATCACGATCGTCGGCTGGCGTGGCGGCTGCCAATACTGGTCTGGTCGCCACCACCAGACCAGTCGCAGGGATGATGGATAGCGCTTGCCGACGGGTGATTCGCGACACGGGACGCTCCTGTTCGATAACCGGTATAGACCACTTCCGATCTAAGCAGCCGCCTCGGCATCGGACAAGGGTGGAAGCGTCGTCAGGGTGACCTCAGTGGTCTCCCAGCACCATCAACGTCAGCTCGATCTTGGCGAGCGGGGATCGCGGCCGAGGAAGGCCACCAGCCGGTCGCTTGCTGTGGCGTCGACCGGGACGGCGACGGGGTGGCTGAAGCGGTGTGGGCGGTCCTGGTGGGTCACGATCAGCGGCGCGAGCTCACCGAGGTCTTCGGCCAGCTCCGCCGGAATTGCCCGGTCGTGGCCACACCCCCGTGCGAGGTCCCACCCGTGCACAGCGACCTCGATCGCTCCGGTGCTGGCAACGATGGTGCGCGACAACGGTTGCCCGTAAATCGTCACGACTCCGGGCTGATCCGCGGCCGCCCAGGCGCCCAGCAACCGGCACGCCCGGTCGCGCACCGCCGAGGCCAGCTCGCTGGCTGTCGCCCGTTCCAAGGACGGCGCCGGCACGAATCCGGCGTCGACGGCATCACACAGGACGTCCAGCGAGTCGGCCATGTGGACGAGCAGCGCTCGCACGTCCCACTCGGCGCAGGGTGTGGGCCAGCGCAAGACGCGAGGCGCGACCAGGTTCAGGCTGCCCAGCGTGTAGCCCATGGCTCGTTCGAGCAGGGCCACCCCACCGATCAGTGCGGCTGTGGCACGGTCGGTCATGACGCGGCCCCGCGTTAGGTGCGGGCCGGAAGGACAGCGGGCAGACCGAACTTCTCGAACAGGCTCGTGTCGAAGAACGCCGCGACATGGCGGACGCCCGTCGGCGTCACGTCCAGCACCTGCAGATGGAACGCCCGGTGCACACCGTCATCACCAAGCATGTAGAGCCCGAAGGCCGGCTGGCCGTTCGCGGACGTCGGCACCAGGATCTGATCGCCAGGCTTCTCAGCCGGGCAGTTGTGGGCGATCAGCCCACCGATCGTCTCCGGGCCCTGGTACCAGGCCGTGTACGGCGGCATCTCCCACACTGCGTCCGACGTGAACAGCTGGACAATGCCCGGAATGTCGTAGTCCTCAAAGGCCTTGACGTACCGGTCCAGCAGCTCCCGCTCGTCCGCAGACTTCGGCTCCGAGATCTCCTCCTCGCGTAGCGCCGCCTCGTCCAGCTGGGCACGCGCCCGCTGGAGCAGGCTGTTTACCGCGGCGGTGCTGACGCCGACCGCGTCGGCCACCTCGGCCGCCCTGAACTGCAGGACGTCGCGCAGCACCAGCACGGCCCGCTGGCGGGACGGCAGGTGCTGCAACGCTGCGATGAAGGCGAGGCGGACGCTCTGCCGAGAAGCGGCCGTCGTGGCCGGGTCCGACTGGTCCGCGTCGACGAGAGCGTCAGGGACCGGCTCCAGCCACGGCACTTCCTGCTTCTCGACGAGCGTGGCGGCGGCCGCTGCGGACGGCTCACCGAGGCCGGTCGGGAGCGGACGCTTGGTCCGGTTCTCCAGAGCGGTAAGGCAAGCACTGGTCGCGATCCGGTACAGCCACGTCCGCAGGGACGACCGCCCCTCGAACCGGTCGTACGCCCGCCAGGCGCGCAGATACGTCTCCTGGACGAGGTCCTCCGCGTCATGCACCGAGCCGAGCATCCGGTAGCAGTGAGCCAGCAACTCTCGCCGGAACGGATCCGCGGCCTGGGCAAAGTCTTCGCGGGCGGGCGGCGCTTCGGTCATGAGCACGACGCTACTCCTGAAGCACGGAGAGGACGTTGCCAGCGGGGTCGGTGAACCACGCGATCGGCGGGCCTTCGGGTCCGCGCGCGATGCCCTTCTCGTCCTGCCCGAAGCCGTCGTACCGCAGGAACTCGACGCCGCGCCGGCTCAGTTCGTCGACCGCCTCGTCGATGTCGTCGACGGGAAAGTTGAGGATCGTGAACGTGGCGGGTTGATGGTTCGGCTTGGGGTAAATGAGGATGTCGCGGTCGCCGGCGATATGCAGCACCAGCAGGCCGCCCATTCCAGCGTCGGACACCCGGATACCGAGCGTCTCGCCGTAGAACTTCCTCGCGGCTTCGGTGTCGTCGACCGAAAATCCGCTGAATGCCTTGGTGTTCTCGAACATGGTGGAGTCCCTTCGTCAGCTGGACTCGGTGGCCATTGCGGCTCGCGCCTCGTCGCTGAGCTGAATGATCTGGACGTAGTTGCCATCCGGGTCGATGGCAGTAGCGAACAGGCTGCCTTCGCGGTCTTCGAGCTCGGCCAGCCAGGTGGTGCCCAGCTCGTCGAGCCGAGCGGTGACCGCACGGGCGTCCTCGACGTCGAAGTTGAAGATGACCCGACCCGGCTCGGGGTTCCGGTCGCCGATGTCGTCACGGGTGTCGATCAGGACATAGAACGTCCCGAACTTGAGCACGTAGTACTGGTCCATCTTGTTGTCCTCGGACGGCTCGAACGCCGCGGCGTACCAGTCGTGCAGCCGCTGAGGATCCGTGCTGGCCAGCAGCATGCTGTCGAGACTTGGTTTCGCCATGATGTCCTCCTCATCCCTGGGCAGGATCAGGCCCAGGCCTGCTGTCGTTAGTACTGACCGTCGGAGGACGGAATACTCATCGGTCGAGCACCCAACAACTGACCAGGATCACTCCGGCCGGTCGTTTCAGAGTCGGATGGCCGCTGACACGTTTCCGCCCGAGGGGCGGGCCGCCCGGATTAGCTGACGCAGAACTCGTTGCCTTCAGGGTCGTGCATGACCACGTAGTAGATCGGATCGTCCGGGTCATCATGCCGGGTGCGTCGCTCAACACTCGCGCCGAGCGCGACCAACTCGGCGACCCTCGCCTCGACGATCTCAATCCGCCGCTCCAGTGGCAGTGCGCTGTCGCGGCCCGTGGGGTAGAGGTCGAGGTGGAGCCGGTTCTTGCCGGCCTTCGTCTCCGGCACCTCTTGGAACCACACGGGCGGGCGCAGCCCTTCCGGGTCAAAGAGCCTGTCGGTGAAGGCCGTGTCAGCACCCAACCTGGCCCGGTAGTGCGTATGCCAGGTGGTGTCCGGCTCCGCAGGAGGCATGGGCTGATAACCCAGCGCCTGCGCCCAGAACCGGACCAGCAGAGTGGGGTTATTCGCGTCGATGGTCAATTGCCAGAACACCATGCCCGAACGCTAGACGTCACCGCCGACAAGACAGTCGCCGGCCGGGCTGTGTCGGTGACGGCAGGTACGGTCTCAGCATGGCCATCGACGCTGTGATCTTCGACTGGGGCGGCACGCTCACGCCGTGGCACACCATCGACCCGACCGCGCCCTGGCGGGCCTATGCCGAGGTCATCGCACCGCATGATCCCGCGCCCGTGGCCGCCACCCTCTGCGCCGCCGAGCGCGAGGCGTGGGCTGCCGTGCTCGACGGCAAGCTGTCCAGCACCTTCGAGCGCGTCCTCAACGCCGCGGGCATCGAGTACCACGACGATGCCTGCGCTGCGTACCGTGCGGCCTGGGAGCCGCACACGCTCACCGACCCGGACGTGCCGACCCTCTTCCAGGGTCTGCGCTCGCGCGGAATCAAGGTCGGCGTGCTGTCGAACACGATCTGGCCGCGTGCCTGGCACGAAGGCTTCTTCCAGCGCGACGGCGTCTTCGAGTTGGTCGACGGCGGCGTGTACACATCCGAGATCGCGTACACCAAGCCGCACGGGGAAGCGTTCCTGGCGGCCATGACGGCGATCGGCGTCAGCGCTCCGGAGCGCTGCGTGTTCGTCGGCGATCGGCCGTACGACGACATCTCAGGCGCGGCGGCGATCGGCATGCGAGCGGTCTTTGTGCCGCATTCTGACATCCCGGCCGATCAGCAGGTTCCCGTCGACGTACGTCCGGACGCGGTCGTCACCCGGCTGGCCGAGGTGCTCGACCACGTCGACGCCTGGCGCTAGCTGAGATAGGCGTCCAGCAGCGCGACGACCCCGTCGTCGTCGACGGTTCCGCACACCTCGTCCGCGATCGCCTTGACGTCTTCCGGCGCTTGGCCCATGGCCACCCCGCGGCCGGCCCAGGTGAGCATCTCGAGGTCATTGTGCCCATCTCCGACCGCCAGCACGTCGGCCTGCGGGACGCTCAGCTTCTCGCACACGGTCGCGAGCCCGGACGCCTTCGACACGCCCTCGGG
>JASLBX010000386.1 GCA_030146385.1 Jiangellaceae bacterium
TGGCCACGGCCGAGTCGCTGACCGGCGGGCTGGTCGCCGCGGCTCTGACGTCCGTGTCCGGCGCGTCGGCCGTCGTGCGCGGCGGAATCGTCGCGTACGCGACGGATTTGAAGCACGAGCTCGCCGGCGTGCCGGCTGAGACCTTGCGGCGCGACGGTCCGGTGGCGGCCTCGACGGCCGAGGCGATGGCGGTGGGCGTCCGGCGCAGGTGCGCTGCAACGTACGGGGTGGCGACCACCGGCGTGGCCGGACCCGATCCGCAGGACGGGCGTCCTCCGGGCACGCTGCACGTGGCGGTGGCGGGGCCGGCGGGAAGCCGCGTCGAGTCGGTCAGCGACTTGCGGGGCGACCGCGCGGAGATCCGCGAAGCCGCCGTCCAGCACGCACTCGAGTTGCTGGCATCAGCGGTCGCGGAGGCGCGGGAATCCCAGCCAGGCCCGGGGCGTTAAACACGACACGGGTCCACCACCCTTTCGAGCCGACGGGCTGCCGAAGGTACGGTGGTTCCAGGACAGGCATCTCGATCGCACGAAGGGGGAGTGGCCGGTGGTCCTCGTCAGGCGCCTCATCGGCGACGTCCTACGCCGCCGTCGCATCGCCCAGGGTCGCACGCTGCGCGAAGTGTCGGCCGCTGCGCGAGTCAGCCTTGGTTACCTGTCGGAGGTCGAGCGGGGCCGTAAAGAGGCTTCGTCCGAACTTCTCGCCGCCATCTGCGACGCGCTCGACCTGCCCATGTCGTCCGTCCTGCGCGAGGTCAGCGACGAGATGTCGCGAGTCGAGGCGGCCGCCGTTGGTGCACTGACCGAGCTGCGGCCCCCGCGTTCGGCGGCCAAGCGCGACGTTGTTGCGGTGGGCTGACCCACGCTCTAGCATTCCCGGGCATCGCCGGGGTAACGTATCGGTGGTCTGTTAAGACTCTTATCGATACGGAGGCGGGTTATGTCGCGTCGGCCCGGCACGCCCGAGTTGCTGCGCGCGATGAACGATCGCAGCGCTTTCGAACACCTGCTGGCGGAAGGGCCGTTGACCCGTGGCCGGCTTGGCGAGCTCACCGGCTTGTCCAAGGTCACCGCGTCCCAGCTTGTCGTCCGGTTACAGCAGCGTGGTCTGATCGAGGTGGTGGGTACCCGATCAGGAGGCCGCGGGCCTAGCGCGGAGCTGTACGCCGTGCGTCCCGGCTCCTCGTACTCCGTGGGAGTCGACATGGTGCTCGACTGGATCCAGGCCGCGGTCTCCGGGATCACAGGGCCGGTCATCGCTCACACTTCGCGCCCCACAACCGGCAAGGACGACCCCGTGCGCGTCGTCCACGAGGTCGTCGAGCAGGTCATGAGCCAGGCGGGCGTGGGCTTGTCCGAGCTCAGCCAGGTCGTGATCGGCACGACCGGTGTGGTCGATCCGGTCACCGGCGACGTGACTTTCTCGTTCGACCTGCCCAAGTGGCACCGCGGCCTCCACGACGCAATCCACAAGGATCTCGGCTGCGAGATCACCATCGAGAACGACGTGAATCTCGCCGCGATCGCCGAGCGTGAGGAGGGCGCCGCCCGCGAGGTCGAGGACATGGTGCTGTTCTGGGTGGGCCGCGGCATCGGCCTCGCGGTCGTGCTGGGCGGCCGCCTGCAACGCGGAGCGAGCGGAGCGGCCGGTGAGATCGGCTACCTGCCGGTTCCGGGAGCGCCCCTGCTGGACGACGTGTCGAGCCGCGACGCGCGCGGCCAGCTGGGCGGGTCGTTCCAGCAGCTGGTGGGTGCCGGTGCGGTGTCCGAGCTGGCCGAGCGGCACGGCATCGCGGCCGACGGCGCCTCGGGTGCCGTGCGGGCGGCGCTGGCGGCGGGTTCGCCGGCACAGCCCTTCCTCAACGAACTGGCACACCGCCTCGCAGTCGGTGTGGCGGCAGTGTGCTCCGTCGTCGATCCGGCTCTCGTCGTGCTGGCGGGTGACGTCGGAGCCGCGGGAGACGAGCGGTTGTGCAAGCTGGTGTCCAATGCGGTGGAGCACCTGGTGCCGGTCAGCCCGAAGGTCGTCCCGACGGCCGTCCGGGAAGATCCGGTGCTGCGTGGTGCGGTGATCACTGCCGTGCACAAGTCTCGGGAAGCGCTGCTCACGTCGATCGCGGCCAGCTGATCCGGAATCACGCCTAGGGGCCGGCTTGTTGTAGCGATAGATGACGGCGAAGGCCACGAGCGAACAGGCCGCCGGGGAACTGCCCTCGGCGGCTATTGGTGAATTCCGCGACGCGATGTCGCGGCTCGCCGGCGGAGTAGGCCTGCTCACGACGCGCGACCCGGTCGGGCGGGACTGCGGCATCACCGTCACCGCCGTGTCATCGGTGTCGCTGGACCCACCGCTGGTGCTCGTGTGCGTCAAGCGGGAAGGGTTCATTCATGACGCGCTGTACGTCTCGTCCGGATGGGCGTTGACGATGCTGGCCAGCGATCAGGTCGACCTGGCCGAGTACGCCGCGCGGCACCGGCATCCGGGCGATCGCGACGACTTCTCGCCGTGGAGCGCTCGCGCCGGTATCGACGGCGCCCTGGTGTTCACCGGCGGAGTGTCCGCGATCGAGTGCGTGCCTGTGCAGTTCGTGGACGCCGGTGATCACACCATCGCCATCGGCCGGGTGATGGGTGTAGCCGATGACATGACGGGAGCGCGCCCATTGGTCCATGTCGATCGCAGTTACTACACGCTCGCTTCCGCTGCCGTCCCGGAATGACCGCGTAGCTCGGCAGCAGGCGAGAATGGCCTGCCTGGCCACCAGACGCGTTCGCCCATGTCGTACGAGAGCGCGGGAACCAGCAGAGACCGCACGATGAGCGTGTCGACCAGTACGCCGACCGCGACGATGAACGCAATCTGGACCAGGAATGAGAGCGGGACGGCCAGTGCAGCGAAAGTGGCCGCCAGCACGACTCCCGCACTGGTGATCACACCGCCGGTCACGGCGCCGGTCACTTCGCGGCCGTACTCGATGACCACGATTGCGGCGACCGAGTCGTCATCCTGCACCGCACGTTGAGCCACCGTCACCCTGGTCGATTCCGCGTCGTAGGGAAGGAACGCAGCCCGGTCATTGGTCTGTACGTCCGCCAGTTTTCCGGCGTACGGGCCGACTACACCGCCGATGATCAGCCAGCTCACCATGACGACCGCGGGCAGCAGCCATCGGAAACGACTCACGGTGGATCTCCCCGCTGTGGGCTCGACGGCGCCTCTCAGTCTGGTGCCTTGCCGGGACTTTGGACGTCGAGTAGCATGCAAACTGATTTAGCACTAAAATACATGGCGACACGTACTCAGGGCAACTGAAGGAAGACCGATGGCACATACGTTCATGACAACCGTCGCCGCGCCGCTCGGTGAGGTGTTCGCCTGGCATGCGCAGCCGGGTGCAATTCGGCGGTTGATGCCGCCATGGCTGCCCACAAAGGTTGTCCGCGAGACACCCTCGTTGCGGGACGGATCTGCCGTGATCTCGATGCTGGGCGTTCCTTGGATCGCACGGCATCGCACCGCGGATTTCGATCCGCCACGGCGGTTCGCGGACGAACTGGTCACCACTGGGTTGGGCCGCGTGCTGGGCTGGCGCCACCTGCATGCGTTCGAGGCGGCAGGGCCGAGCGCTACACGGATTACCGACAGAGTGGATGCCCGGCTACCCAGGCGTGCGATTCAATCCTTATTCCGCTACCGTCACGACCAGCTGGCCGCGGATCTACAGGCCCTCCAGCAGTCCCGAGCCATCGCAGACAGGCCGTTGACCATCGCCGTCACCGGTGCCTCCGGGACCATCGGCACGGCGCTGACGGCGTTTCTCTCGACCGGTGGCCACCGCGTCGTCCGCCTCGTCCGACGGGCGGCCCGGACTCCGGACGAACGGCGCTGGCGGCCGGCCGATCCCGACCCCGAGATCCTCGCCGGAGTCGATGCGGTCGTCCACCTTGCCGGCGAGTCTCTGGCCGGCAGGTTCACGGCGGCGCGCCGGCAGGCGATCACCGAAAGCCGCCTCACGCCGACCAGACGGCTCGCCGAGCTAATGGCCCGGCAGGAACGGCCGGCGGCGTTCATCTCAGCGTCCGCGATCGGCTACTACGGCTCGGACCGGGGACCCGAGATCCTCACCGAGTCCAGCCCACGCGGCGACGGGTTCCTGGCCGACGTCGTGTCGGCCTGGGAGGAGGCCACCCGTCCGGCGGAGGAGGCGGGATTGCGTGTCGCCCAGGTACGCACGGGTGTGGTCCAGACCCCCACCGGCGGCATGCTGCGGCTCATCGCGCCGTTGTTCTGGACCGGTCTGGGTGGGCGCCTCGGAACCGGCGAGCAGTGGCTTTCCTGGATCGCGCTGGACGATCTAGTCGACATCTACCTCCGGGCGATTCTGGACGGCGATCTGCGCGGGCCGATCAACGCAGTGGCACCCGAACCCGTGATTAACGCCGACTACACCAGCACGCTGGCCAAGGTGCTGAGACGTCCGGCTGTGGTGCCGGTGCCTCGTTGGGCGCCCAGCCTGCTGCTTGGCGAGGAGGGGGCTTCCGAGATCGCCTTCGCGAGTCAGCGCGTCTCGCCCACCAGGCTGGCCGGTGCCGGCCACCAGTTCAGATTCGAGACCCTCGAGCCTGCACTGCGTCATGTGCTCGGCCGGTGACGTCAGGCGCGCAGGCGCAGGCCACGCGGCGTGACGTGGAAGCCGGCTTCGGCGAGTGCGGCTCCGAGTGGCGTCGACTGTATCGCCTCGCCGTCGGCTCGCTCGACACGCAGTGCGCCGAGCGCGCCATCGCGCACGGCCAGCGCTAGCGCGTCCGCGGCGGTACGGAGGGCCTCGGGGTCGTCGGACCACGACAGCAGGGTGCGCCCGCCGCGTTCGACGTAGAGCACGAGCGCGCCGTCCACGAGCACCACGAGCCCCCCTGCCTTTCGTCCGGGACGGTGACCGCCAGGCTCGCCGGCACGCTCGGGCCAGGGTAGGGCCGCACCGTACGGGTTGGCGGGATCAGTGGCGGCCAGCACTAGCGCCGGCGTGGCATCTCGGCTCGCCGCGGATCCGGATGGGCTGGCATGGGCCCGCAACCGGTCGACCGCGCCGACGGTGGCAAACTGCGCCGCGCCTAGCCCGACCACGAAGTAGCCCC
>JASLBX010000388.1 GCA_030146385.1 Jiangellaceae bacterium
CGCTTCGTCGGCCAGACCCGAGTGGCGATCGAGCCCAACGGCCTCGACCCGTGCGAGCTGCGCCAGCGGGAGGGGGACTCGGCCGTCCGCGAGCTCGTGGCGCGGCACCAGCCCCTGTTTCACTTCGCCATCCGTACGACGCTCGCCGACTACGATCTCGAAACTGCTGAAGGCCGGACCACAGCGCTTGACAAGGCGGTGCCGCTGGTCGGCCGGATCCGAGATCACGCACTGCGCGACGAGTACGCCCGCAAGCTGGCCGGCTGGGTTGGCGCGCCGGACGAACTGGCGGTCGTGCGCCGGGTTAGGGCAGCTGCCGGCGGTGCCGCCGCCCGTGGCCGGCCGCGTAGCGGTGGGCGTCCCGAACCGGTGGTGGAGGGGCAGCAGGCGTTGGGCGTCCCAGTGCATGGTGAAGTCGACCCGCAGACGCTCGCCCTCGAGCGGTCGGTGCTGCGGGTGGCGATCCAGCGGCCAGCGCTCGCCGGGCCGGTGTTCGACGAGTTGGACGCCGAGGCGTTCCGGTCGCCGGCCTACCGCGCGCTGCGGGAGACCCTCGGCAAGGCCGGCGGGTGCGCGACGCAGGCCGGGGGACAGCAGTGGGTGGACGCGCTGCTGGCCGCTGCGCCCGACGACGCGGTCCGCGGAATGATCACCGAACTATCCGTCGAGCCCGTGCCCGCCGGTGACGCGGGGTTGGAGCGGTACGCCCAGTCGCTCGTCCTCCGGTTGCATGAGGTGTGGGTGTCGCGACAGGTGGTGGCGTTGAAGGCGAAACTGCAGCGGACGGATCCGTCGGCGGAGACGGACGTCTACAACCGCATGTTCGGCGAGCTGATGGCGCTGGAGAAGCTCCGGCGCGACCTGCGCGACCGCGGCCTCGGCAACGGCGGGTGACCATAGCCCGCTGCTGGCTGGGCAGCCCACCAGGCGCGTCGGTGCCGTTCCACCCGCATGCGCCTGGTGCAGCACCTATACGCATGCTGAACGTGATCGAACCTGTGTGCTCAGCTGGGGTTGAGCAAGGCGCCGATCTGCTCGGGAGCCAGCACGTGGTCGATGAGTTCGACGGCTGCGCCTACGACTCCGGCGCGCTGGCCGACTTGGGTGCGGGCGACCCGCAGTTCCTGGGTGGCCAGTGGCAGCGAGCGCCGGTAGATCATCTCGCGCACGCCGGCCAGCAGCCCCTCACCCGCTTCCGCCAGCGACCCACCGATCACGACGACAGTCGGGTTGAGCAGGCTCACGACCGAGGCGAGGACGCCGCCAATTGATCGGCCCGCCTCACGCAGCAGCGTTGCCGTCTCCAAGGATCCTGCCCGGGCCAGCTGCACCACGTCGGCATTGGTGCGCGCTTCGACCCCGAGCGCGCGCAGTTTGGCTGCGATGGCGCCACCACTGGCCACGGCTTCAAGGCAGCCGATGTTTCCGCAGTGGCAGACCACCTCCTCGTCGTGGGCGACTTCGAGGTGGCCGAGGTCGCCGGCCGCGCCCTGGCTGCCGCGGCGCAGTGCGCCGTCGATGATGAGTCCGCTGCCGATACCTGTGGCGACCTTGACGAACACCAGATTGTCCACGTCGGGATACACGCTGAAATGCTCGCCCAGCGCCATGATGTTCACGTCGTTGTCGACCACGGTGACACGGCCGAATTCCGACTCGAACAGGCGCGGCACGTCGTAGCCGTCCCACCCCGGCATGATCGGCGGGCTGATCGGGCGTCCGGTGGCGTGCTCGACCGGGCCGGGCAGGCCGATCCCGATGCCCGCGAGGTCGGCCGGGTCACGGCCGATTTCGGCGATCAGGTGACGGCTCTGTTCGACAACCCAGGTCAGGAGGGTCTCCGGCCCCTGGGCGATCTCGATGTTCTCGCGGTGCTCAGCGAGCACGGAGGCGCCGAGGTCCGTGATGGCCACGTGCGCGTGGGTGGCGCCGAGATCGGCGGCCAGCACGACCCGGGCAGACGGGTTGAACGCGAAGCGCGCAGGGGGACGGCCACCGGTCGAACGCGCGTCGCCGACCGGGCCGACGAGGTGACTGCCGAGGAGCGCGTCAACGCGCTGGGCGACGGTCGAACGGGCGACACCGGTTACGGCTGCGATCTCCGATCTGGTCCGGGGCACGCCGTCGCGCAGCATTCGAAGCAACCACGCGGCGCCGGCCGGCAGCGAGTTGGGGCCGGTCAACTCGGTGGGTTTGACGCGCACCGTGGATTGCCCGTCGCTGGACGTCCACGCCTGGTCTACCACGTTGCTAGTGAAACATACAGACGCTTCCACGTCAGTCAGTGGCAGTAGTTCCGTAACAGATACACAACTTTTGCTTGACGCTCGTCGAAAGTCCCCCTAGCGTCTGCGGCCATGGGAGTGGCTGCTGTCACACAAACGCAACCTGCGGTCGATACTGCGACCGGCTACCGCGCCGGGCTGCTCGGCTCCGGCTTTATGGGCCGGGTGCACTCGCACGCGATCCGCGCGAGCCGGGGCACACTAGTGGGCGTTGTCGGCTCCAGCCCGGAACGGACGGCGGCCGCAGTCGCCGAGTTCGGCCACGAACGGGCCATCTCCAGCCTTGACGAACTCGTCCGCGCCGACGACATCGACGTCATCCACGTATGCACGCCGAACCATCTGCACGAGGCACATGCTCTCGCCGCGCTCAATGCGGGCAAGCACGTCGTCTGCGAGAAGCCGCTCGCGACCAGTGTCGAGGCAGCGGCCAAGCTCGTCGCCGCGGCGACGGAGCATGAGCGGGTCGCGACCGTCCCCTTCGTCTACCGGTTTCATCCCATGGTGCGCGAGGCGCGCGAGCGGGTGAGGCGGGGCGAGCTCGGCAGCGTGCACCTCGCGCATGGCAGCTACCTGCAGGACTGGCTGCTGCTGCCGAGCGACGACAACTGGCGGGTCGACCCTGATGTCGGCGGGCCGCTGCGGGCATTCGGTGACATCGGCTCGCACTGGTGCGACTTGATGGAGTTCGTCACCGGCGACCGCATCACCCGCCTCACGGCGCAGACCAGCACGATCATTCCTGAGCGCGGCGGCCGGGCAGTTGCGACGGAGGACATCGTCACTCTTCAGTTCGCCACCTCCGGCGGCGCCGTGGGCACGTCGGTGATCAGCCAGGTGTCCCCCGGCCGGAAGAACCGGCTCTTCCTGGAGGTCTCCGGATCGGGCGCCACGGTTGCGTTCGACCAGGAGCAACCGGAGTTGCTGTGGAAGGGCCAGCGCACCGAGAGCGCCATGCTGGTCCGCGACCCCGACACCCTCTCTGCCGCTGCAGCCCGGTACGCGCGGGTTCCGTCCGGCCACGCTCAGGGCTACCAGGACTGCTTCAACGCGTTCGTGGCCGACACCGCCGCGGCCATCGCCGGCGAGGAGGTCGACGGGCTGCCGACATTCGCCGACGGCCTTCGCTCCGTGCGAATCGCCGAGGCAGTCCTGGCGTCGATAGAGAGCGACACCTGGGCGGAGGTGGAACCATGAGCGAGGCAGCGCCCGTGCTGCGGATGCGTGGCATCACCAAGTCGTTCCTCGGCGTCCGCGTGCTCGAGGGCATCGCCCTCGACGTCGCGGCCGGTGAGGTGCACGCGATCGTCGGCGAGAACGGCGCCGGCAAGTCGACGCTGATGAAGATCCTCGCCGGCGTGCACAGAGCCGACGAGGGCACCATCGAGCTCGGCGGCACGGACGTCAGCTTCGAGCATCCGCTGGAAGCTCAGCAGGCCGGCGTATCCACGGTCTTCCAGGAGTTCAACCTGCTGCCTGAGCGCACGGTGGCCGAGAACGTGTTCCTCGGCCGCGAACCCCGGCGCCGCAGGTTCGTCGACCGTCGGCAGATGGTGGCTGAGACCGCGAACCTGCTGGCCGAGCTGGGCCTGTCCCGGCTGTCGCCCCAGCGCAAGGTCAAGTCCCTGTCCGTGGCAGAGCAGCAGGTCGTCGAGATCGTCAAGGCGCTATCGCACGACGCGCGGGTCATCTCGCTGGATGAGCCGACGGCCGCGCTCGCCGACCAGGAGGTCGACCTGCTGTACGACCTGGTGGCGCGGCTGAAGGATCGCGGTGTCGCGGTGCTGTACGTCTCGCACCGGCTCAAGGAGATCTTCGACATCTGCGACCGGGTAACCGTCCTCAAGGACGGCGAGCTGGTGGCCACCAGGAACACCACGGACATCAGCACCAACGACCTGGTCCGGATGATGGTCGGGCGGCCGTTCACCAGCTTCTTCCCGGACAAGCGTGAGGACACGACGACCGGAGACGTCCGGCTGGAGATCGCCGGGGGCGGCAACGAGCAGCTCGACGGCATCGGCCTGCAAATCCGCGCCGGCGAGATTGTCGGGCTGGCCGGGCTGCAGGGCAGCGGGCGCACCGAGCTGTGCCACGCATTGTTCGGCGTCGACCGGCTCACTCGGGGCGAGCTCCGGGTGGACGGCAAACCGGTCGACATCAGGTCGCCCCGGCAGGCGGTCCGGGCCGGGTTCGCGCTGGTGACCGAGGACCGCAAGGCCGAGGGGCTGGCACTCAACCAGTCGGTGGCGGCCAACGCCCGGATGGTTCTGGACGCGGTGCTGGCCAAGGACGCGAACCGGCGGGCCAAGCGCATCCCCGGCATTCTGTCGTCGCTGGACCTCGTATATCGCGGCGCGGACCAAGAGGTCCGGTTCCTGTCCGGTGGCAACCAGCAGAAAGTGGTGCTGGCCAAGTGGCTGGCCGCCGAGCCGGCCGTGATGGTGCTCGACGAGCCGACGCGCGGCATCGACGTCGGCGCGAAGCAGAAGGTCTACACGTTGATGCGCGAGCTCGCCGCGAACGGCATCGCCATCCTCATGATTTCGTCCGAGCTGCCGGAGGTGATCGGCATGGCGGATCGAATTGTCGTCCTGCACGAGGGCCGGATCGCCGGCGAGTTGCCCCCCGGTTCGGGCGAGGAGTCCGTCATGACCCTGGCCACCGGTCACGCGAACGAGGTGGGTCAGGCATGAGCACGACGACCACCCAGCCAGGTACGGCGGCGCAGCGCTGGCGACTGGGGCCGACCGAGCTGGTCTACCTGGCGCTGCTCGTCGTCGTGGCCATCGGCGCGGCCCTCGTGGCCTCGCGGGGCCAGAACCTGTTCGGCACGGCGAACCTGGTCGACCTGTTCACCCGGTCCAGCCTGCTGGGGTTCATCGCCATCGGCCAGACGTTCGCCATCCTGTGCCGTTCGCTCGATCTGTCGGTCGGGTACGTCGTGGCCCTGACCAGCCTGGTGGCTGCAACCACGATGGGCGGCGATCCGAACCGGATCGTCCTGGGCGTGGGCGCGGTGCTCGTCGTCTCGGCGCTCATCGGGCTCGCCAACGGGTTGATCATCTCGGTCCTCAAGGTCAACCCGTTCATCACCACGCTCGGCATGGGTTTGATCATCAAGGGTTATCTGGACACGCAGTACCAGGGCCCGGCCGGCGAAGTGCCGTCCTCGTTCCAGCAGTTCGGCTTCACACGGATCGGCTTCCTTCCGCTGTCGACCGCCGTCATGCTCGTCGTCGCGGTCCTTGGCATCCTCTACCTGCGCAAGAGCCGCACCGGCTACCACATGTTCGCCGTCGGCGGGAACGCCGAGGTGGCGCGCATGTCGGGTATTCGGACCGGCCGGGTCATGGTGACCGCGCACGTGCTGTGCTCGATGTGCGCCGGCCTTGCGGGCCTGCTGATCGCAGCCAGGTTCGGCACCGGCAGCTCGCTCGTCTACAACAACCTGTACGAGCTGGACTCCATCGCGGCAGTCGTCCTGGGCGGGACGCTGCTGCTCGGTGGCGCCGGCGGCATCGCCGGAACGCTCGGCGGCGTGCTAATCCTGGCCGTCCTCGACACCGTCTTCAACGTCATGCAGGTCGACCCGTTCTTCAAGGACGTCCTGCGCGGGGTGATCATCATCGCGGCCGTGGCCATCTACGCCCGGCGGCAGATCGACCGGAAGGCCCGACGCGCCCGGTTCAAAGACGACGGCGGCGGCGGACCCGGAGCGGACGCACCCGAACCCGTTACCCCCGTTCCGGCACAGCAACAAGGCGGTAAGCGATGAATCAGCGCGACTCGCGCCCGGGCGAACTGCTCGGCCGGCTGTTCGGCGGCGGCAGCGGAACCGTCTTCGCGTTGCTGGTGCTCATCTTCGCGGTCATCGCCGTGGTGAACGTGAGCTTCTTGCAGCCGCCGTCCCTGATGGGCTTCGTCAAGGCCGCCGCGCCGCTGGTGCTGCTCGCGATCGGTCAGTACTTCGTGATCGTCAGCGGTGGCTTCGACCTCTCGGTCGGCTCGCTGGTCACCGCGGAGGTGGTGATCGCCGCGCGGCTGATCGACGGCGAGGAGAGCCGGACGGTTCCGGTCATCCTGCTGATGCTCGCCTTCGGGCTCGCCGTCGGACTGGTCAACGGCCTGATCACCACATTGCTCAAGGTGCAGTCGCTGATCACCACGCTCGGCATGATGCTCGTGCTGTTCGGTGCGGTACGGCTGTGGACCGGCGGCGCACCCACCGGTGCGCTGTCCGAGGCGTTCCGCCAGCCTGGACGCGGCGGCATCGACCTGCCCGTCGTCCGGCAGCTGCCCTGGTCGCTGGTGATCCTGGTGGCCTTCATGATCGCTGCGATCTTCCTAATGCGCAGTTCCTTCGGCAAGACCCTGGTCGCCACCGGCGACAACGAACGCGCGGCCACCTTCTCGGGGGTTCGCGTATGGCAGGCCCGCACGACGGCGTTCGTGCTGTCCAGTCTGATGGCGACCTTCGCGGCCATCCTCATCGGTGGTTTCGCCGGGGTGACCGCGCAGGTCGGCCAGGGCCTGGAGTTCTCGGCCATCACCGCGGTGGTGCTCGGCGGCGTCATCCTTGGCGGCGGTCGCGGCACGGTCATCGGTGCGATGGGCGGCGCTCTCACCCTCCAGGCGTTGTTCACCCTGTTCAACCAG
>JASLBX010000475.1 GCA_030146385.1 Jiangellaceae bacterium
GGCGGGAGCACCGGCCCGATCACAGTGGTTCGGATGGAGCGGTGGGGCCAAGCTCGAGTACGGCCCGCTCGTCCGGCTTGTGCCGGAGGACATCCTCGACGTACGAGTGCGCCGCCTCGACGATGTCGACTTCGTGGCCGCGCTTCTCGGAGAGGTACCACCGGTGCTCGAGCACCTCGTGGTAGATCTCCGGCCCTTCCAGCTTTCCGCGCAGGTCGAGTGGGACGGCACGCACGACCGGCTCGTAGCAGTCGGTGACCCAGTGGTACGCGACGATATCCTCGTCCTCGCCTTGCTGGTCGGTGGCCGCGGTGTACGCGTCGAGGTCGTTGAGGAGCCGGCGGGCCTGGTTCTCTTGCGCATCGATGCCGGTCAGCCGCAGCAGCCGGCGCCGGTGGTGACCGGGGTCGACCACCTTCGGCTGGACATGCACGGTTCGCCCGCCGATGTCAGTCACGATCTCCAACTCGGCGACATCGAATCCCAGCTCGTTGAGCCGCTCAACCCGGCGTCCGATCCGCCAGCGGTCGTTGATGTCGAAGGCTTCCCAGTCGGTGAGCTCTTGCCAGAGGCTCTCGTACCGCTCCACCACCTGATCGGCGATCGCAACAGCGTCGACCGTCTCGTCCAGGAAGCCGGAGGCCTGCAGGTCCATCAGCTCGCCGGCGAAGTTGATCCGGGCGTTGTCGATGTCGTGACTGCGCTGCCCGTCGGTGAGGCCGCGGTGCAGTTCGCCGGTTTCGGCGTCGACCAGGTACGCGGCGAACGCCCCCGCGTCGCGGCGGAACAGCGTGTTCGACAGCGAGCAGTCGCCCCAGTAGAAGCCGGCCAGATGCAGCCGGGCCAGCAGCACGACAAGGGCGTCGATCAGACGGTCGACCGTCTCGCGCTTCATCATCCGGGCGAACAGCGCCCGGTACGGCAGCGAGAACTGCAGGTGCCGCGTTACGAGGACGGGGTCCAGCGGCGTGCCGTCGTGGGCCTCCCGGCCGGTGATGACGCCGACCGGCTCTACCGCGGGGATGTTCAGCCGTTCGAGATTGCGCAGCAACTGGTACTCGCGGTTGGCGAGCGATTCGACGACTTCCTTGAGCGCGTAGATCCGGTTGCCCAGCCGCGTGAACCGGACGACATGGCGGGAGATCCCGCGGGGCAGCGTGACGATGTACCACTCAGGCCACTCGGCCAGCGGCATGTCCCATGGCAAGTCGAGCAACGCCTGCTGCTCGGCAGGCGAGGCCCGGAATCGCAATTCCACGCAGGCCATCCTCCCTCATACCGGCGAACCGGGGTCCGACTGTCTAGCGATCAGGTGACGAACATTCGCAGACCTGCTGGCCGTGGGACGCTCACGTCATCTGATCGTCTGGCGCCCACATGCTGAGATGCGATCAGATGGGCAACCGTTGACGACCATGCAGCTGACGGACACTGCTTGTCACCTGATCATCCGGCTCGCGACGATCAGGTGACAATTCAGCGATCAGGTGAGCAACCAGGCGTGGGCCGCGGGCCCGTCGTCCGGCAGTTCGAGCACGGAGCCGTTCAGCTTGGCATCGCCGCCGAACAGAGTCTGCGGCTGGCCGCCGCCCAAATCAGCCACGTCAAGCTGGACGCAGGGATGCGCCGCCCGCGCAACGTGCACGAGCACCCGTTCGTCGGGCGACTCACGGACGAACGTCACGGCATCGTCCGAGACCGCGAGCCACCGCAGCCCGCCGCGGCGCAGCGCCCGCGACCCCGCCCGCACACCGCTGTACGTCTCGTACGCGGACAGCGTCGCAGCGTCCCATGACGAAGGACGGTGCCACGGCATCGGACGACGCGAGTCCTCGCCGTTAACCCCTTCCATGCCGAGCTCCTGGCCGGCGAAGACCGAGGGCACACCCGGCAACGTGAACAGCAACGCCGCCGCGGCCAGGTGACGCTCGCGCCCCGCGTCAAACCCGCCGGCGTACGTCCGGAACCGCGCCGTGTCGTGCGAGTCGAGGCTGTTCATCGAGTGGACGATCGCCCGCCACGGCATCTGCGAGCTGACCTCGAGCATGGTGGCGACGGCCCACGGCCCGGGCAGCTGCGGCGGCCGGACGGGTTGACCGAAGTACCACTCCAGATCGGACGGCGGGTTGCCCAGCCACCTCCATACCGGACGGGTGAAACCCGAGTAGTTCATCGTCCCGTGCCAGCCGTCTGGTTGCTGAAGGTCGCGGGCGGCGTCGTGCATGTGCTCGGCCACCACCCACGCCTCTGGATCGGTCCGTGACGCAGTGGCTCTGATCAGCCGGGCCACCTCCTGTGTGAGGTCCACGTCCGCGTGCCGGCCGGTCATGTTGGCGACGTCGATCCGCCACCCGTCGAATCCGTCCGGCCCGGCCAACCAGCGCGCCACCACGGACGCCGGTCCGTCGGCGAACCGGCGCCGAAGCTCCCCAGAGCGCCAGTTCAGCTTGGGCAGCAGCGGCTCGGTGAGCCACATCGCGTACTGCTCCGGGTGCTGCTCAAACAGGTAGAAGCCCGCCTCGACGCTGGAGCCGTCGGCCAGCGCGGCCTGGAACCACTCGTGTGTCGATCCCGTGTGGTTGGACGTCAGATCGCCGACGACCCGCATGCCCCGGCCATGCGCCGCCCGCACCAGCGACCGGAGCGCCTCGTCCCCTCCGAGCACCGGATCGACCTCGCCGAACGTCCGCGCGTTGTACCGGTGATTGCTCCAGCCGGGAAAGATCGGCGTCAGGTAGAGGACGTTCGCATGCAGGCGCTGCAAGTGGTCAAGTTGCGCCTCGATACCAGGTAGGTCGCCGCCGTACCACTGCAGCGGGGTCTCCGGTCCGCTCCCGACGACCGGGTCGTCCCATTCCTGCGGAATCGCCCACTCCGGCGCCGGCCGGCCCTCGACTCCGCGTGCGAACCGGTCGGGGAAGATCTGGTACGCGATGGCGTCGGTGATCCAGGACGGAGGATGGTGCCCGGCCAGCAGCTTGAAATCCCCTGCGTCGGTGACGTCCCGCACATGCACACCAGCAGCGTTGAGCCACCGGTACGAGCCTGCACCAGCGAGAAGGAACCGGTACGGCGTACACGGGTTACCCGCCGTGACGCTGGCCCGCCACCAGATCCACCTCCCGTCCGTCCGATCGACACGCGCTTCGGCGAAGCC
>JASLBX010000488.1 GCA_030146385.1 Jiangellaceae bacterium
CGGGTGAAGAAGGCGATCGGCTGGCGCTGGATGTGGTCGAAGACCTCCGTCCGGAGGTCGTAGATCAGGCCCTCGCCCACCCGCGCCGACGCCCAGCGCCCGAGCAGCCCCAGCACGGCGTCCACCACGGCGAGCACCGCCACGGCCACCGCACCCCACACCACGAGGTCGCGACGGCCGGGCGTGACCCCGCTGTCGATGACGAACTTGAGCAGCAGCGGCACCGCTGCCGCACTGGCGGCACCAGCGACGGTCGTGGCGAGGAACACCGCGATCTGCCGCGTGTACGGGCGCGCGTACCCCATGATGCGCCGCGACGTGCCCTTCGCGAGCGGCTTGCGCGCTATCTCCCGGTCGCGGGAGTACGACCGGACCATCCCCCAAGCCGACATCGGTCCGCCCATCGACACCGGTGCTCACCTCCTTGGCCTCTCGCCCAGCCCCGGTTCCACCCCTCTTGGCCTTGATCAACGCCGTGAGGTCGGGCCGGAGCTGTCTGACCGGCCGAACACGCCCAAGGTGAGGAATCTTCCCCGGTGCGCCGAGGGTGAACAACGACTAGTCGCGGCGCGCCAGGTCGCGAATGCGCCGGATCTGAGCAGCGCGCTCGGCGGCCAGCTGCTCGGTCACGGTGTTGGACGTCGCCCCGCGCAGCAGTGCCTTGGTCTCGCGCAGCGCGCCGGCTGGAGCGGCGAGCAGGGCGGCCACCAGGTCATCCACGGCCGTACGGAGCTCATCTGCCGGCACAGCCGTCAACGCCAAGCCGAGGTCGACGGCTTCGCGGGCGCCGACCCAGCGGCCCGTCGCGCAGATCTCCAGGGCGCGCTGATAGCCCACGGCGGCCACCAGCGGCGCCGTGCCACCCAGGTCCGGTACGAGCCCGAGCGACGTCTCGCGCATCGCGAATCGCGCATCGTCGGCGCACACGACGAGGTCGCACGCGAGGGCCAGCTGGAAGCCGGCCCCGACGGCATGGCCCTGCACTGCGGCCACCGAGACGGCAGGCGACTCACGCCACCAGGTGAACGCGGCCTGGAACTCGGTAAGCACCGCCTCACTGTCGACCCGGTCCATTCCGGCAAGCTCGACCATGCTGTGCTCGCCCGGTATGCCGGTGCCGTCCAGCATCCGGCGGTCGAGCCCCGCCGAGAACGACGGGCCCTGCGCATCGAGCACCACCACCCGGACGTCGTCCGGCAGCGTGCGCCCGATCGAGGCGAGATCCCGCCAGGTGGCGGGCGTCTGCGCGTTGCGTGTCTCAGGCCGGGTGAGCGTCACCCGGGCGACCGGTGGTTCGACCAAGAGCTCGAGTCCACCCAAGCTCGAGCCCTCAGCCGGCGTGCCGTGATTCAGGACTTCTTCTTGCCCCTGGTCGCGCCGCCGCGGCCACGCAGGTTCACGCCGGACTCCGACAGGAGCCGGTGCACAAACCCGTACGACCGCCCGGTCTCCCCGGCAAGATCGCGGATGCTCTTGCCGCCTTCGTACTTCTTCTTCAGATCCGACGCCAGCTTGTCTCGCTGTCCGCCGCTGATCCGCGCGCCTTTCGCTAGCTTCTCGGCCACGCGTCCTCCCCTTGGTTGATGGTGCATAGGGCTGCGGACCATGATCCGTCGCATTATCGATGCGCGCCACCGAAATGCAAGATCCGGTCCACAATGTGCACGATCATGCCAGAGCGACCAACTCGGCGTACTCGGCGTTCCATAGATCCTCCACGCCATCCGGAAGCAGCAACACCCGCTCGGGCCCGAGCGCGTCTACAGCTCCTTCGTCGTGCGTCACCAGCACGATCGCACCCGTGAAAGATCTTAACGCGGATAGGATCTCTCCACGTGAAGATGGGTCGAGGTTATTTGTCGGCTCGTCGAGCAGCAGAACGTTCGCCTTCGACACGACCAGGATGGCGAGCGCCAGCCGGGTCTTCTCGCCGCCGGAAAGCACACGTGCGGGCTTGTCCACCGCGGCCCCGGAGAACAGGAACGACCCGAGCACCCGCCGCGCGTCGAGCTCGGGCAGGTCTGGGGCGGCCGATCTGAGGTTCTCGAGCACGGTGCTGTCTGGGTCGAGCGTCTCGTGCTCCTGTGCGTAGTACCCGAGCCGCAGCCCGTGGCCGGCCTCGACGACGCCGGTGTCCGGGGGTTCGATCCCGCCGAGCAGGCGCAGCAGCGTGGTCTTGCCGGCGCCGTTGAGACCGAGCACCACAACCCGGCTGCCGCGGTCGATCGCCAGGTCGACGTCCGTGAACACCTCGAGCGAGCCATACGACTTGGACAGCCCGGTCGCGGACAGCGGCGTCCGGCCGCACGGAGCGGGATCGGGAAAGCGAAGCTTCGCCACCTTGTCGGCGCGGCGCTCCTCCTCCAAGCCGGCCAGGAGCCGCTCGGCCCGGCGGTCCATGTTCTGCGCCGCCGTCGCCTTGGTCGCCTTGTACCGCATCCGGTCGGCCTGTGCCTTGAGCGCGGCCGCCTTCTTCTCGGCGTTGGCCCGCTCGCGGTGGCGCCGCCGTTCGTCGGTCTCGCGCTGTTCCAGGTACGCCTTCCAGCCCAGGTTGTAGATGTCGAGCTCGCACCGGTTGGCGTCCAGGTGGAAGACCTTGTTGACGGTGTGCTCAAGTAGGGCGACATCGTGGCTGATGACGACCACGCCGCCGGCGTACGACCGCAGGAACTCCCGCAGCCAGATGACCGAGTCGGCGTCCAGGTGGTTCGTCGGCTCGTCGAGCAGGAGAGTCTCGGCGCCGGAGAACAGGATCCGGGCCAGCTCGATCCGCCTCCGCTGGCCGCCAGACAGCGTGCCGAGCGGTTGCCCGAGAACACGTTCGTCCAGGCCGAGGTTGGCCGCGATCGTCGCGGCTTCACTCTCGGCCGCGTACCCGCCGTGGGCGAGGAACTCCGTTTCCAGGCGGGCGTACCGGCGCATGCCGCGCTCGTGGGTGTCGGGGTCGGGCGAGGCGATTTCTTTCTCGGCCCGGCGCATTCCCGCGATTATGACGTCCAGCCCGCGGGCGCCGAGGACCCGGTCGCGCGCGGGCGTGCCGGGATCCGCCGCGCGAGGGTCCTGCGGCAGATAGCCGACGCTGGCGGTCCGCGTGACGGTACCGGCGGCGGGCTGGAGCTCGCCGGCGAGAATCCGGGTAAGAGTGGTCTTGCCGGCGCCATTGCGGCCGACCAGACCTACTTTGTCGCCGGCGCCGACGCGGAAACTGGCACTGTTGAGCAGCAACTGGGCGCCGGCGCGCACCTCGAGCTTCGTGGCGGTGATCATGTCGGGAAAGGTCTCCGTGGCTGGAAATGGGCAG
>JASLBX010000547.1 GCA_030146385.1 Jiangellaceae bacterium
CACGAGCAGTGAGCCGACGATCTACTTCCATCACCTCGGCCGCGACGACGAGCTGGTCTGCGACTTCGTAGCGGGCTGCGACGGATTCCATGGCGTTTGCCGCGACAGCGCGCCGGAAGGCGCCCTGCACACCTACGAACGCGAGTATCCCTTCGCGTGGCTCGGCATCCTGGCCGAAGCCAAGCCGGCCGTGGACGAGCTGATCTACTGCCTGCACCAGCGAGGATTCGCGCTCTACAGCATGCGCTCGCCGACGATCTCCCGGCTCTACCTGCAGGTGCCGGTGGACGAGGAACTCGAGAACTGGCCCGACGACCGGATCTGGGAGGAACTGGCGGCACGCTTCCGCCTGACCGGTTCAGACTGGCGACCGACGGAGGGGCCGATTCTAGAGAAGGGCATCACGCCGATGCGCAGCTTCGTCACCGAGCCGATGCAGTCCGCCCGCCTGCTGCTCGCCGGCGACGCCTCGCACATCGTGCCGCCCACGGGCGCCAAGGGTCTCAACCTGGCCGTCAACGACGTGCACCTGCTTGCCCGCGCCCTCGACGCCTGGTTCTCATCGCGGAACGATGCACTGCTGAGCAGGTACACCGACGACGCGCTCCGCCGGGTATGGCGCGTCCAGCACTTCTCGTGGTGGATGACGCAGATGCTGCACCGCTTCCCCGGAGACGACCCGTACCAGCACCGGCTCCAGATCGCTCAATTGCGCAACGTTGTCGACTCCCGTGCCTATGCGACCGCGCTGTCGGAAAACTACGTCGGCTGAGCGGCTACTGATACGACACGTACACCGGAGATGGGTCCTTGGCCATCGTTTCCTGCGGCGTGTAGGGCCGCGGCGAGTCGCGCTCGACGAAGTTCTTCCAGCCCCACCGCCAGTGCGCGTCGTCCGTCCCTGCCGTGATCGCGCGGTAGGTCTCGTCCTTGACGCCGAGCCCGCCCTGGCCTTCGCCGTCCATCTGGATGACTACCGCGACCTCCTTGCGATCCAGGATCTCGTCCCGGTCCTGGATCATGTCCAGCCGGAACTGCTGGACGATCAGCAGCTTCTGTGGCAGACCCTCGTCGCGAACCAGGTCGGCCAGCCAGTCGATGACGGTGTTGATCTCCGCCGCGCTCACCGATCCGATCTGCTGGAGATGGGTCTGGCCGGGCCCGAGTCGCCACTCCGGGTCGAGCGCGATTCCGACGTGCGGAAGCCGGAGCAGGTCCTCGTAATGCTGGACCTGGTACAGGAAGTCGTTACGTCCTGGCTGGAAGTCCAGCACGACGTAGCCGTCGGCATCGGCCGCCACGTCGACCCACTCGCGGAATCGCTCGGGCGGGTGCATCGTGCTGTAGTCGATGTACCGCGGCGAGGTGAGCTCGACCAAGCCATCCGGTCGTCCGGTCGCTCCGCCGTTGTGCGCCACTGTCGCGATGACGTTGAAGGTGGGGACGACGACATCGCTGCCGCCGGCGAAGCCGTCCAGCAGTGGCCGCATGTGTTCGAGAGCCGCCTCGGGCCCTGCATGCTGGCCCAGGATGCCCAGCCCGGTCGTGTCCGGGTGACCGTAGTAGGCGACGAAGCGCCGCACAAAGTCGTCAGGAAACAGCTCGAACCCGCCGCCGGGAAGCTCGCGTCCATTCGCCAGGACGCGGAGCTCCCATTCGGCGTCCTCGGGAATGGGGCCGACGCGGCGCAGGTCCTCGACCGACTGGGCCGCCAAGATCTCGCCAAGCTGCGGAAACCTGAACAGGTCGGACCCGTCGACCGGGACGATAACGGCGCCGGCGGCAGCGGCGGCCGGGGCGACGGCGAGGATCGCCATGGGATCGGTGGCCTCGACCAGCCAGATGGCTTGCTCGTCCGCGGGCAGCTCATCGATGACCGCACTGAGATCGACATCCGGAGGCGGCGCCTGCCCGGCGGCCGTGGCGGCGGGCGGTGCGATGACCCGATCGCGCTCGTAAATCGCACGGACGGTGCTTGCGATCACAGCCCCGCCGGTAGCTGTCGGTTGGTGGGTCTCCTCGGCGACTTCCAAGGCGTCGGCGGCCAGCGTGGCCGCCTCTCCGGGCGTGACGTGGTGGACATCGGCGGCTGCCGGGACTGCCGCTTCTCCTACGACGTAGACGTCGCCGGGATCGAGCCGATCGAGCTCGGCTGCGAGTCGGTCGTGGGGAAGGAGCAGGGGTCCGCGCAGTGCGGCTGCCAACTGGGCGGCCGCCGCGGTTTCGTGGATGTCGGTTCCGGCGGAGACAACCAAGTGCCGAGCGCACGTGAACGTCTCACGGCTCAGCTGCAAGACGTCACCGGCTACGGAACCTGTCGATACCGGCTCGCCGTCGGCTGAACTGACGGCACACGACGGCTCCGGTGTCCCGGACGGCTCTTCGCTGGCTGCGAAGGGAGGGGTCGGTTCGGCGTCCCCGGCGTCTCCGGTCACACAACTCGTCGTCAGGACGGCTGCCGCGATGAGCGTGGCTGCGCCGCTGAGGATCGCCATGACCGGCCACGCTACGGACATTGGCGCGAGGACTCCACCCCTGGCGCGGCTCTACCTCGGGGTGCGCGGTGGCGCTCATTTCGTCACGGGCTTGAAGCGTGCCTGAAGGAATCGCAGCTCTGCAGCCCTAATCTTCTGTGCCAGGGGCGGGAACCTTCTCGGTGCGGACGCGTCAGCATCGGTAAGGGGAGCGATCCGACCCACAGTTGGGGGCACCGATGGCAGAGGTAGCGACAGCACCGCCCATGCGCCGCGATCAAGCCTGGTTCGCGGAGCAGGTCGAGCTGCTGCTGCCGGAGCTGTACGGCACCGCCGTCCGACTCTGCCGGGATCGGACCGACGGCGAGGACCTGGTCGCGGAGGCGGTGGCCAAGGCGTGGGAGGCCCTGCCGGGCCTGCGCAACCGCGACGTCTTCCGCGGCTGGGTGTTCCGGATCTTGACCAATACGTTCATCTCGCAGTACCGCACGAGCCGAAGCCGACCGGACGCCGAGCCGGTCGACCTCAAAGGCCAAGAGTTCTCGCTGTTCGAGCAACTCCACCAGCCGATCCTGCTCTGGTGGGGAAACCCGGAACAGGACTTTCTGAACGGCCTGCTCCGGGACGACCTGATCCGGGCCATCGACGGGTTGCCGGATCCGTACCGGACGGTCGTGATTCTCGTCGATGTCCGCGAGCTGCCGTACCGCGAGGTGGCAGCGGCACTGGGGGTCCCGGTCGGCACAGTGCGTTCGAGGCTCGCGCGCGGCCGGAGCCTCCTGCAGAAGGCCTTGTGGGAGAACGCGCGGGATGCCGGCATCCGACGCAACCAGCCCAAGCCCACGGAGGAGGAGCGCTCCGATGGCAAACACTGAGATCACCAACTGCGCGGAGGCACTTCGCCTGCTCGCGGCCCACCTCGATCGCGAGTTGGACGAGCAAGAGCACGCTGAGGTCGAGCGGCATATCGCGACGTGCCGGAGTTGTTTCTCGCGCGCGGAGTTCGAACGTCGTCTGAAGGACGACGTCAAGGCGCTTGGGCGCGAACGCGTACGTCCGGAACTGTCCAACCGAATCCAGACTCTCATCCGAGAATTCACCGCCGCGGCGAGCGAGTAGCCGCGCCGAGATCGTTAGGGGCCCATCATGGTGGTCATTACGTCCGAGCAGCGCGACATCATCTTCGACGCCGTCCAGGCCATGTACACGTCGGTGGCCGCTCAGCCCGACCAGGAGTACCACTTCCCGACCGGCCGGCGAGCGCTCGAGTACGTCGGCTATCCCGCGGAGCAGCTCGAACCGCTCCCTGCGACGGCGGTTGAGTCGTTCGCCGGCGTCGGCTACCCATTCGCGGCCGGTGTGCTCCGGCCAGGCGACACGGTGGTCGATATCGGCTCAGGTTCCGGAACCGACCTGCTGCTTGCGGCCTCGCTGGTAGGACCGGCGGGGCGAGCCATCGGCGTGGACATGACCGCGGCCATGCGGGACAAGTGTGCCGCCAACGCCCGCGCGGCCGGCTGGCACAACGTCGAGGTCGTCGAGGGCAACGCCGAGTCACTCCCATTGCCGGATGATTCGGTCGACGTCGTGACGAGCAATGGCGTGATCAACCTCGTGCCCGACAAGGCGGCGGCAATCGCCGAGATCTACCGGATACTGCGCCCCGGCGGTCGGGTCCAGATTGCCGACATTGTCGTCGGCGACCTGCCGTCGGAGGCCTGCCGCGCGAAGCCTCAGCTCTGGGCGGAATGCATCGTCGGCGCCACGACCGAGGCAGACTACCTCGGCACGTTCCGAGCGGTGGGGTTCACCGAAGTCGAGCGGTTGAGTGAGCTCGACTACTTCTCGGCCAGCAACAGCGAATCGACACGACGCACGGCGGGCGGGTTCGGCGCACGCAGCATGGTGATGCGCGCCCTCAAGCCGTAGCGAATCCCGGCAAACACGAACGGATCCGGCAGCCGGCCGGTTCCGATGGGCACGCCTGTGCCTACCACCGGTACGAAGGAGGAGGGACGACCATGTCCGCAGCCACTGAGGACACCCGGAACGGTGTCAACGTGACTCAGCTCGTAGAGACCGTCGGTGCGATCCAGAACGACTCCAAGCTCGCCACGTTCCGGTTCCGCGCGCACAACACCTGGCTCGGTGGCGGTCACAGCAGGACGTCGATCAACGGCTTCTGGGGTGCCGGCCAGGAGGACACTTCTCGCACGGAGCCGTTCACGTTGGACGGCGACGAGCCGCCGGTCCTGCTGGGCGAGAATCAGGCGCCGAATGCGGTCGAGACCGTGCTGCATGCCCTGGCGTCCTGCCTGGCGGTCGGCTTCATCTACAACGCCGCCGCTCAGGGCATCGAGGTGCGGAGCCTGGAATTCGACCTCGAAGGTGAGCTCGACTTGCACGGCTTCCTCGGCCTGTCCGAAGAGACCCGGGCTGGCTACCAGGGCGTCACGGTGACCTACCAGGTCGACGCCGACGCGACGCCCGAACAGATCGACGAGCTGTGCCGGTACGTCCAGCGGACTTCTCCGGTGCTCGACATCATCCGCAACCCGGTCCCGGTGACGGTGACCCGCAGGTGAAGGTCCATCCGGCCGTCGCATCACACGGCGGGTTGGAACCCAGCCTGCTTTCTGAATTGATCAAAACACCGACCCGGCCCAACACCGCCTGGTGGACGGTGTGGTTCGACTGATCGGTGCGTGAACTTCGGTCGGGCCGGCGAGCAATTGGCCGGCCGACCGACGACGCGCTGGGTCAGCTCCGAAGGCATTGCTCCTCGTGGAGGTACTGACGGCATTCGTCGTCGGTGAGGCTCCGCGTAAGACGGGTCCGCGCCAGCTCGACGAACTCGTGGATAGGCAGCAGGTACAAGGCAACAGTGCCGTCGAAACTCAAGCTGGCTAAGAGCCGCCCATCAGGGCTGAACGTCACGTTGCGGACGGGAGCGTCGTGCCCATGTAGCGTCAGCACCTGACGACCCGTGGCAAGGTCCCAGAGCCTCAACGCGCCGTCCTGGGCTGCGGTGGCGATGCGGGCGCCGTCGGGGCTGGCCGCGACGTCGGTGACGCCTGTGTCGTGCTGGAGCGTCGCCTGTAGCTCGCCGGCCGCGGCATCCCAGACCCGGGCCGTCCCGTCAACGCTGGCGGTCAAGACCCTGCCGTCGGCGGTGAAGGCCAGCCCAGGGGGCCAGTCTTGGTGGCCAACCAGCGTCGCGACCACGTCGCCGGTGTCCACATCGAACACAACCTGATCTACCTCGTAGCTCACATCGGGCGGGAACCTGGCTCCCGACCCTGCGACGAACCGCCCGTCGGGACTGAAAGCGATGCTGTACGCCTCTTCCCACTGCTGGATCGCCCACTGCTCCACCCCGCTCGTGGCGTTCCACATCCGCAGCGTCCCGTCCCCCTCGATGATGGCCAGCCGGTGCCCGTCGGGGCTGTACGCCACATCCACGACATCGGAAAGGTTCTCAGTGATGTCTTCGAGCAAGGCACCGGTGCGGACGTCCCACACGGACAGCGAGCGGCCGGCCGGACGACCCGGCACGCCGGTGCCGGCCAGCGTGGTGCCGTCCGGGCTGAACGCTAGGCGGTGCACCGTCGCGTCGTGACCGCCAAGGGTCGCGAGTACTTCACCGGCTTGAGTGTCGTAGATCATGACGCCGGCACGGTGGCCCGAGACCGCGATGCTGGTGCCGTCGGGGTTAAACGCCATCGCGGCGGCGCTCCCGACCGGGGCCGGTAGCGTCAGCCAGTCCCTGCTGCCACCCACGCTAACGTCCCAGAGCCGAGTGGTGTCGTCGAGCGCTCCCGTCAGGAGGCGTTCGCCATCGGGCAGGAATGCCACGCTCGTGAGGTCGGTGGCGTGACCGGTGAGGGTGAGCAGCCGACGGCCATTGTCAGCGTCCCACACCGTCACTAGCGAGTCGTCGGTCCCGGTGGCGATGCGCGTCCCGTCGGGGCTGTACGCCACCGCCCAGGCGGGTGCGTCGGCAAACAACGTTTGCACGTGGACCCCGGTTGCGGTCTCCCAGATCCTGATCGTTCCGTCCCCGCTGGTCGTGGCGACGCGGGTGCCGTCCGGACTGAAGGCCACCCGGTTCAGCTCCCGTTCGTGACCAGTCAGGACCGCGAGCGTATCGCCGGTCCCCACGTCCCACAGCCGGGCAGTTCGATCTGTGCTGGTGCTCGCCACCCGGGTGCCGTCAGGACTGAAGGCGACATCGACCACCCGCTCGGCATGGCCGGTCAGTGTCATCGCCTCGACCCCGTCCGCGACGTCCCAGATTCGCACGGTCAGATCGTCCCAACCGGCGGTGGCGAGCAGCCGGCTGTCGGGGCCGAACGCCGCAAAGCCGAGCATCCCCTCGTGACCTTCGAGGACCTGTAGCTCCTCACCGGTCGCGGCATCCCACAGCCGCACGGTGGCGTCGTTGTGGGTGGTAGCTATGAGGCGGCCGTCGGGGCTGACTGCCAGAGCGGGTCGTCCGCCTCCCGGCACGGAGAGGACCAGTTGCTCCTGGCCGGTGTCGGTGTCCCAGACGACGGCTCTGTAGTCGGTGGGATCGGCGCCGCTGGTGACGAACCGGGTCCCATCGGGGCTGACGGCGAGGCCGAAGCCGCCTTGCGGGACCGTGCGGACCAGCCGGGAGGTCTTGACCGCGCGGTGCAGAGCTTCCTCGGCTTCCGGGAGCACTGAGCCGTCGACGGAGCGGGTGGTCTCGACGGCTTCGAGTGCAAGCAAGATCGAGCGCTCGGGGTCGACCCCGAGGTTGGCGACGGCCGCGGCCGCGAGCTCCCGGGCGGTGGTGAAACGCACCTCCTCGGCCAGCCGGCTGCTCTGGCGCAGCGTCACTGCCAACAGGCTCGCGGCGACCACGGCGGCGACCGCCAGTACCGCCACCAGCGCGCGGAGCCGGCGCCACGAGCGCCGTTCGAGCTCCTGCTCGTGTTGCCGCCGGGCCACCTCACTAGCGGCGACCCGGTCGCGTTCTGCCACCGACGCCTTCACGAACGCGTGCTCGTCGGGAGTGAGCGCAATGCCACCGCTGCTGCGCAGAGCCTCGAACTGCTCCAGCCGTGACCCGGTCGCAACGAACGACGGGTCTCTGCCGGCGTCAATCCAGTCTCGCGAGGCTGCGGCCAGGCGCCGCTCGGTGCGCAAGTCCTCGCGGGCGGCGTCGATCCAGCCGCGCAGCCGGTCCCACTCCCGCAGCAGCGCCTCGTGGGCGACCTCAACAGTTGGTTCCCTGCTGTCGGGGTGGTGGTCGAAGGACAGCAGCCGCGCTCGCCCGAAGGCGTCGATCATCGCCGCCATCCGGGCCGGATTGGGCTGAAGAGAAAGCAACTCCGCCCGGGACACCCGCCGGCGGGTGTCCTCGACGCCTTCGCCCAGGGTGACCAGACGCAGCAGTAGGTGGCGTGCGGCCAGCTGCCCGGCCGTATCCAGCGACGCGAGCTCCTCCTCAGCGCGGCGGACCAACGCGCCTGCCACACCACCGAGCTGCCGGTAGCCCTCGGCGGTGAGGGTCGCGTCCTCGCGCCTGTCGAACAGCTCGGTCAGCGCGTACTGCAGCAACGGCAGCGAGCCCGGCTGGTCCACCACGTCGGCCACCACCTGCGCCACCACAGCGGGCTCGACGGTCACGCCCACCCTCGCCGCGGGACCTACGACGGCCCGCTCGAGCTCCGCGGCGGCCAGGGGAACGACCACCTCGGTGCCTGCCCGCACCAGCTCGGCCAGTGGCCGGTAGCGCAGGGGATGGTCGTAGAAGTCTGCGCGCAGGGCGACCACGACCCGGATCCGGCTGTCCGGGTCGGTGGCGGCGGCGATGAGGCTGTCGAGGAACGCCGCCCGACGAGACTCGTCATCGACCAGGGTGAAGACCTCTTCGAACTGGTCGACCACGAGCAGCAGGCCGGCGTGCTCGTCGGCCAGCGCCCACGCGGCGGCACGTTCCAACGCCGCCGGGTCGTGCCTGAGCTGGTCGGGCAGGTCGGACGACAGCGGCTGGCCGGCGACGCGCCGCAGGGCGGTCCCGAATGCGCTGAACGGGTCGCTCCCCGGGACCATGTCGACCACGAACCAGTTCCGTGAGTCCGGAATCGTCCCGGCGCGCAACGCGGCGACCAGGCCGGCGCGGACGAGCGAGGACTTGCCACTTCCGGACGGGCCAACCACCGCCAGGAATCGTGCTGCGTCGCCGTCCCCGGCCAGCCGTGCCAGCAGCCGGCCAACTAGCTCGTCCCGGCCGAAATAGTCGCCAGCGTCGGCTTCCTGGAACGCCCGCAGCCCCTTGTAGGGGTTGCGGGACGGACTCGTTGGCACCGCCGCCATGGTGGGCGCGCCAGCGAAGGCTCCCCTTAGTGCGGCAGCGAGAGCCGGCGCGTCGGGATACCGGTCCTGCGCAGCCTTCGCGGTCGCGCGCTGGATCACCTCGTCGGCCGCCGACGCCACCCCGGCGGGACCCGGAGGCAGCGGCGGGACCGTGGCGTGCAGATGCCGGTCGGCCAGCTCCTCCGGTGACGCGTCCGCGTACGGGTGCTGTCCAGCCAGCATCTCGTAGATCACCAGCCCGAGGCTGTACACATCGGACTGCGGGGTGACCGGCTCGCCGCGCACTCCTTCGGGCGATAGGTAGGCCGTGGCACGGCTCGACGAGCTTCCGCCGGTGCTGGCCAGATCTTTGGCGATCCCGAAGTCGGACAGGTACGCGTTGCCGCCCTCGTCGAGAAGGATGTTGGCGGGCTTGACGTCCCTGTGCACGACTCCCGCGGCGTGGGCGACTGCCAGCGCCGAGGCCACCTGCTCGACCACACCCGTTGTGGTGTCGGGCGCCAAGGGTCCGCGGACCAGCCGGTCGCGCAGGCTTCCGCCGCGCAGGTAGCGCATCACCAGATAGGCCCCACCGGGCTCGCGCCAGTAGTCGTAGAGGGGTACCAGGTACGGGTGCTCGAGCCGGGCCACCAGCTGTGCCTCGGCCTCGAACCGGCGGATGAACGCCGCATCGTTGGCCAGCTGCGGATGGATGGCCTTGATCGCGACCTCTCGGCCCATCTGTGGCTGGTAGGCCCG
>JASLBX010000548.1 GCA_030146385.1 Jiangellaceae bacterium
GGCCATGCGGCACCGGGCGATCGCAGCGCGCCGTGTGCTTGCACGTCACCCCTGGGCCATCCCGCTCATGGAGTCACGCACCAACCCAGGCCCTGCCACGCTGCGCCACCACGACGCGGTGATAGGCGCGCTCCGCGGCGCCGGCTTCTCGATCAAGATGACCGCCCACGCCTACTCGCTACTGGACAGCTACATCTACGGCTTCGCCCTCCAAGAAGCCGTATCCCTGCCGTTCAACAAGGAGACGGCCCCTGAAGTCGCCGCAGGGATATTGGCGAAGATGCCCACAGGCGAGTACCCCCACCTGGCCGAGTTGGCAACAGAGCACGTCCTCCAACCCGGCTACGACTACGGCAACGAGTTCGAGTACGGACTCGAGCTGATCCTCGACGCCCTCGACAGAGCCCGTCACTCCGACTGACCGCGGCCGCGGCGACGCCGATCGTTACGTGGTCCACCGCGATCTGCCGAAGTTCCAGGCCGCCTAGCGAAGTCGGCTCGGCGGGCAACGTACACGCACAAGCGTCATGGCTCGCGACGTACGAGAACGAGAACGGCATCGACAGGGACAAGGATGAAGGCGATCGTCCAGTACCGGTACGCCCCCGGACGTTCTGCGCCTCGAGATCCTTGCCGCAGGATACGGTCGCCCGGGTACCGGACCGTGCCGGAACCTTCAGGGGCGGCCCGGCGCGTCCAGATGAATCCCGCGTTCCGGTGGCACGTCGGAAAGATCGAGTACGTGGTGGAGGTGGCGGACGCCTGGTCCGAGTTCGGCGGTTGCCCGGGCGGCGATGGTGGCGATCACTGCGGTGGCGTGTGACTGGACTCGTCCGGCAGCCCACCTGCTGGTCCCGTCCCGGCCGCGGGCAAGTACCAGCCAGTGGTCGGTGCCTGGCAGGTGAAGCCCTTGTGGTGCGCGGGATCCGCCCGGCACCCAGGTCAGTGTGGTGAGAGTTGCGGTCGCCGGCCGTGAGTCGAGGCCGAGGTAGGTCCGGACGGGCACGTCGAGGTCGCGGCTGAGGATGTGCTGGTCGGAGAAGTCGGCCCGGTACAGCCGCCGCCGTCCGTGGCCGGGTAGGTCAAAGCGCTGCGGCTGGGTGTAGTTGCGAACCGGTTGACCGGTGGCCGGGTCGCGGAATCGGCGGCCGAGGAGCTGGTAGGCCCAGGCGATCCCGGCAGGGCCGTGCCGCTCACCGGCTCCGAGGAGGATGGCGATGTCGATCGGCCCGGGAGTTGCTGCATGTTGCGCGGCCGCGAGCAGATTGGTGAGCCCTGGGGCCAGACCCACGCTGAGCAGCACCGGTCGGGGCAGGTCGAGCCGCTCCAGCGCGGCGACGTAGCCGGTCGAGGCAGTGATGTCGACGAGCGCGGAACCGTGGTGGGTGATGAGCGAGGCGAGAGCCGGGTCTTCGACACCAGCGGCGTTGATCACGACGTCCGTGTCTGCCAAAGCCCTACGCAGGGACTCGGCACCGGCCTCGTTCAGGTCGACCACTCGGTCGGCACGGGCGGGGTCCCTGCCGGCGGCGATTGCGACATCGCCGGCGGCCCGCAACTGCGCGACGATCCGAGCCCCGACCTCGCCGTACCCCCCGAGGACCAAGACCTTCATCGGACGGACTCTTGGCCACGGAGCGAACGGCGGCTGGACCGTGACTGCGCAACGACGACCCCGCACACCCGCCGGTGGAGCCGGCACACCCCGCCTGCGTCGATGACGAGGTAGCTGTCGACATGGTCGAGCCGACGCGGTGCAGGTTGGGGGCGAGTCTCATCGGGCTGCCCGGTTCAGGGCAGGCGCCGCGTCGTTGCCGAACGCGAACAGCAGCCCCGCGTTCGCGAGCACGACCACGGAAAAGATGACGGCGAGCCGGACCTGACCGGCGACGCCGAGCGCGGCCGCGGCCAGCAGGAGCAGGACCGTGCCGATGATGTCCTTCTGCGGTTGCGATAGGCCGTTGGCAGTGTTCGGCGCCACCAGCATCGCCCACGCGACGATGAACAGCAGGGGCGCAGCGACGGTGGCCATCACCCGCACGAGCGCATTGTCTGAGATCTGGAAGGCCGCGTACGCGACGGCGGCAATGCCGAGCAGCTCGACGACGAAGCGCAGCGCGAGGTTTGCGACGTGCATGAGCCGTGCCTCCTGGAACGTTGGGGTATGGCTAACATGCGTAGCCATCATGGCTAATGATAGTAGCGTTGAGATGGAGGTTCCTATTCCCACCCCCGCCCGCACCTCGCTCGCCAAGATCGTCACCGCTGGCCGTCGCATCGTCGAGGCCGACGGGCTGGACGGGTTGACCATGCAGCGTGTGGCCAGCGCCGTCGGCGTCAAGGCGCCCTCCCTCTACAAGCGCGTCCAGGGCCGCGACCAGCTGATCCGCCTCATCGTCGAAGACGTCGCACGCGAGCTGACCAAGACCCTGGACGCGACCGCCGGAACCGGCGACCCGCAGCGCGACCTGCGCGCGCTGGCCGACGCCATCCGGGCCTTCGCCCACGCGCAGCCGGCAAGCTACGCTCTGCTGTTCGCGCGCCTGCCCGAGTCGACCCAACCGGATCCGGATCTCCTTGCCCACGCCAGCAATGCGGTCCTGCGCACTGCCACCACCCTCGCCGGGCCTGAGCACGCGCTGGAGGCAGCACGCATGGTCGTCGCGTGGGCGCACGGGTTCATCACCATGGAGCTGGCCGGGGCGTTCCGCCTCGGCGGAGACATCAACCGTGCCTATGCGTTCGGCATCGAACGACTGGCAGTCGCCCTCACCCAAGCCGACTCCACCCGTGCTCGGTGAACGAGATCTGCCCCCGCTTGTACAAAGACGGCACAAGGACCGCTCATGTGGGCCGCAAGTGGCTGGGCAGGTACGGCAAGACCAGCAACGGGATCGTCACCGTCGCCACCGTGCGGGTGGTGGGGACGCCGACCGGCCCGGCAGCGACCGCGCGGGGCATGGGCAGGCGGACCAGGAATCGCAAAGGCGACGCCGCCTGCGTCCGCGAGATTGGCCTGCTTGGCCAGCGCAACGGGGCCGCCTTGTCGGCAGGTCTGCATGAAGCCCCTACGGGTGATCACGATGGCAGCAGGCCGAGCTGGCTGAGGATGCTGGGTGCGATGACGAGGACGACACTGAGCAGCAGTGGCGCACCGAGGAGACCTATCACGGCTGCCGTCCAGGGCATTTGGTGCCGACGGTGGAAGGAGGCAGCCAGCACGCCGAACAGGATGGCGCCGACCAGGAAGAACAGCACGTAAAGGATCGACCAGGGAGTGACACCGCCGGCGGATTCCCAGGCAGCGGTTGGCTCGGTCAGGCCGGTCATGTTCCCGACCGCGAGCATGATGCTGCCGGCCGAGTAGACGGCCAGCAGTCCGAACGCGCCCCACAGTCCGATCGCCAGCAGCCTTGGCGACATGGGAAGTGGCTGCGATCGGATGGCGAGCAGAGCGATGACCGCACCGAGGAGCTTGAGGACGCCCACTAGGATGATCATGACGGCGATCCCCCCGGCGTAGGCGGCGAACGGATCGCCTGGTTCGGGACCGGTGACCAGCTGCCAACCGCTCACGGCGGCGAACCCGAGGCACCAGGCGGCAACCAGGTAGCCGACCACTCGCACGGGCCACGCGACCGCACGGCCCGGTCGCTGACCCGCGGCCAATACATCGCCGTCAGTAGGTGCTCGGTTTGACAACGTCATCGGATCTCCTTTTGGCCTGTCGGCGGATGGCGCGGTCAGCCGGTGGGTGTGGTCTTTCGGCCTCTAGTCGACCGCGCGACCCCGGATTGGTCGTCACCTCGCGGGGTCTGCCGGGTGGACCCTGCCGGCGATGATCTTGCGAGTTGCTGAAAGCGGAGGGCGCGGCGGCCGATGGTGGACCGTGTTTGTGCGATGGCGCGGGCGATGCGGCGTGCTTCGATGGGGTGTTGGCGTAGGTTGCCTTCGATGGCGGTGTGGTAGCCGAGGAACCATAGCCCTGGTGCGTCGGGTGTGGTCTGCCCGGATCCGCTGCGGGGCAGTCCGGCGGTGTCCAGCACGCCGAGGTGCCCGGCCAGCGGTTCGATGCCGCGGCGGAATCCGGTGGCGGCCAGGACGATGTCAGGGCGCAGGCGTTGTCCGTCGCGGAGTACGACGTCCGGTCCGGCGAACTTGGTGAGTTCGGGGACGATCTGCAGGCGTGCGGCCTTGAGGTGGTTGAC
>JASLBX010000007.1 GCA_030146385.1 Jiangellaceae bacterium
CCTCTCGCCGCTGATAAAGCAAAAGTGGTTAGAAAACCCCAATTTTCACCCATGCGCAGTTCCCAAAAGAGAACACCGGCGTGTGGAACCACGTTTGCGTGAAGAGCGTGGGTTGTCGGAGCCGGGCCCTACGGTGTCGGCCATGGCGAAGGCAGCAACCGTCTACCGGTGTGGTGAGTGCGGCTGGTCCACCAGCAAGTGGGTGGGCCGGTGCGGCGAGTGCCAGGCATGGGGCACTGTCGAAGAAGGCGGCCGGCCCCCTCGCCGAACCGTGGCGCCCGGGCCGGTCTCGGAGTCGGCTCGCCCCATCGGCGCCGTCGAGCTGGCCGCGGCGCGTTCGCGGCCCACCGGCGTCGACGAGTTCGACCGCGCCCTCGGCGGCGGGCTGGTTCAGGGGGCGGTCATCCTGCTCGCCGGAGAGCCGGGCGTCGGCAAGTCGACGTTGCTGCTCGAGGTCGCCGCTCGGTGGGCGGCCGAGGCAGGGCGAGCGCTCTACATCACCGGGGAGGAGTCCGCGGCACAGGTCCGGCTGCGGGCCGAGCGTACGGGCGCGGTCGCGGACGAGCTCTTCCTCGCGGCCGAGACCGATCTTGGCGCCGTGCTGGGCCAGATCGATCAGGTCCAGCCCACCCTCGTGGTGCTCGACTCCGCCCAGACGGTCACCAACTCGGCTGTCGACGGCGCCGCTGGTGGCGTCACCCAGGTGCGCGAGGTGGCCAGCGCGATGATCCGCTCCGCGAAGGATCGCGGCATGGCCACCATTCTGGTCGGGCACGTCACCAAGGATGGGTCGATTGCAGGCCCGCGCGTACTGGAGCACCTCGTCGACGTCGTGCTCCAGTTCGAGGGCGACCGGCACTCCCGGCTACGCATGGTGCGCGCGGTGAAGAACCGCTACGGCCCGGCTGATGAGGTCGGCTGCTTCGACCTGTCCGACCAGGGCATCGTGTCGCTGGCCGACCCCACGGGGCTGTTCCTGTCGCGGCACGCCGATACGGTTCCCGGCACGTGTGTCACGGTCACCCTCGAAGGCAGGCGGCCGTTGCTTGCCGAGGTGCAGTCGCTCGTGGGTTCCACCGAACTCGCCACCCCGCGCCGGGCCAGCAGCGGGCTCGACTCGTCACGGCTGGCCATGGTTCTTGCCGTGCTCGAGCGCCGCGGCGGGGTTCGCATCGGCCGGTCCGACGTCTACGCGGCGACAGTGGGCGGTGCCCGCCTCGCCGAACCGGCCGGTGACCTCGCCGTGCTGCTGGCCGTTGCAAGTGGTGTCCGCGACATGCCGATCGCCGCGGGCACGGTCGCGATCGGCGAGGTCGGGCTGGCCGGTGAGATCCGCCGCGTCACCGGAATTCAGCGGCGGCTCGCCGAGGCCGAGCGAATGGGGTTCTCACGCGCCCTCGTACCACCCGATCCCGGCCCGGTTCCAGGCGGTATCCGGGCCGTCGAGGTTCACGACGTCGGGTCCGCACTCGCGGCGGCCGGACGCCCGCTTGTACCAGTGCGGTAAACACCTGATTGCAACCATGATCGGGAGGGTAGATGCGGGTCGATGATGCGCGTATCGTTTGATCATGGAGAGGCATATCCGATGCCCGTGTTGACCCCCTCCTTCTCTCGAATGATGGTTCAGGGCCGTAGACTGTCGGCGGACGTCTACGAACTGTCATGGCAGGGGTCACGTTCTTGTGGGTGAGCGCGGCAGAGCTGAAGTGAAACTTCGCCTCGCGTTGGCGGCGGTCGCGCCGGGCACGGCCCTGCGCGAAGGCTTGGAGCGGATTCTGCGCGGGCGCACCGGCGCTCTCGTGGTGCTGGGCTACGACCGGACGATCGATTCGATCTGTACCGGAGGTTTCGTCCTCGACGTCGACTTCTCCGCGACCGGGCTCCGCGAGCTCGCCAAGATGGACGGCGCCATAGTCGTCGACCGCGAGTGCACCAAGATCCTACGGGCCGCGACCCAGCTGGTTCCCGACCCATCCATCCCCACCACCGAGTCCGGCACCCGGCACCGCACGGCCGAGCGCGTGGCAAAGCAGACTGGCTTCCCCGTCATCTCGGTGAGCCAGTCGATGCGTATCGTCGCGATCTACGTCGACGACGTGCGGTACGTCCTCGAGGACGCCGGGCAGATCCTCTCGCGGGCCAACCAGGCGCTGGCCACGCTGGAGCGGTACAAGCTCCGTCTGGACGAGGTATCCGGCACGCTGTCCGCGCTCGAGATCGAAGATCTGGTTACGGTGCGTGACGTCGCCGCGGTGGCTCAGCGCCTCGAGATGGTGCGCCGCATCTCCAACGAGATCGAAAGCTATGTCGTCGAGCTGGGCACGGACGGTCGGTTGCTAAGCCTTCAGCTCGACGAGCTCGTCGCTGGCGTTGACCTCGATCGTGAGCTGGTCGCTCGCGACTACCTGCCGGCCGGTCCGGCCCGCCGAGCCCGCTCGGTCGCCGGTGCCATCGCCGGTTTGGACGCGCTGTCGGCTACCGACCTGCTCGACCTCGGCGCGGTGGCGCAAGCCCTGGGCTTCGCCGGCGGCTCGGAGCAGCTCGATGCCGCCGTGAGCCCGCGGGGCTACCGCCTGCTCGCTCGCGTCCCGCGGCTTCCGGGAGCCGTGATCGACCGGTTGGTCGAGCACTTCGGCGGCCTGCAAAAGCTGCTGGCCGCCAGCATCGACGATCTGCAGGCCGTCGAGGGTGTTGGTGAGACCAGGGCCAGGAGCGTCCGCGAGGGGCTGTCGCGGCTGGCCGAGTCGAGCATCCTTGAGCGGTACGTCTGACGCCCTCGCCGTGGACCGTCACCTCCCCGCCGCGGTGGGCCGCCCACCAGGTTCGTCGGTGCAGTACCACCCGCACGCGCCTGGTACAGCACCCACTGGCATGCTGAACGTGATCGACCGGGACACGGTCGTTCGGTGGTACGAGGCGCACGCGCGGGACCTGCCCTGGCGATCGCCCGACCGGACTCCCTGGGGTGTGCTGGTCAGCGAGGTGATGCTCCAGCAGACCCCCGTCGCACGCGTCTTACCCGTATGGAAGGCCTGGCGCGACAAGTGGCCGGATCCGGCCGCGCTGGCCGCCGAGACGCCCGCTGAGGCGATCCGAGCCTGGGGCCGACTCGGATATCCGCGGCGCGCCCTCCGGCTGCACAGCGCGGCGACGGCCATGGTCGAGCGGCACGGCGGCAACGTCCCGGATAGGTATGACGAGCTGCTCGCCCTGCCCGGCGTAGGCGAGTACACGGCGGCGGCAGTGGCGTCGTTCGCGTACGGCCAGCGGCACGTCGTGCTCGACACGAACGTCCGGCGGGTGATGGCTCGAGCCGTGGCGGGGTTGCCGGTTGCCGCAGCCTCCCCCACCGCGGCCGAGCGGACGCTGGCCGCGTCGATTCTTCCCCTCGATGGCGCGCCGCAGTGGTCGGTTGCCGTGATGGAACTCGGCGCGCTGATCTGCACCGCGCAGGCGCCACAGTGTGGCGCGTGCCCGATTGCGGCCGACTGCCTATGGCGCATGGCCGGCTCGCCACCGTATGACGGTCCGCGCCGCCGTAGCCAACGCTGGACCGGCACTGACCGCCAGGTCCGCGGCCGGCTGATGGCCATCTTGCGGGACGCGACGGGGCCGGTCAGTAAGGCCGAGCTCGACCTGGCCTGGCCGGACGATCCGGCGCAGCGAGAACACGCCCTGGACAGTCTTGTGGCAGATGGGCTGGTCGAGCCCGTCTCGGTAGAGTCCTACCGTCTGCCCAGGTCAAGGCCGTCCGATAACGAAATAGCATAGAGCCTTGACTGTGACCCCCGTCGGCGGGCTCGAGGCAACCAACTCACACCACGTCGATCAGGTCCGCGACCGAGTCGACGACGTGGTTCGGTCGGAACGGGTAGCCGTTCACCTCTTCCTTCCGCGTCGATCCGGTCAACACCAGGTACGTGTAGAGGCCGGCCTCGATGCCCGCCACGATGTCGGTATCCATCCGGTCGCCCACCATCGCCGTGCTCTCGGAGTGCGCCTCGATCTGGTTGAGGGCGCTGCGGAACATCATCGGGTTGGGCTTGCCGATGTAGTAGGGATCCCGCCGAGTAGCCCGGCTGATCATGGCGGCTACCGATCCCGTCGCGGGCAGTGGGCCGTCCGGTGACGGGCCCGTAGGGTCCGGGTTCGTGGCGATGAATCGGGCGCCCGTTTCCACGAGCCGGATCGCCTTCGTGATCGCCTCAAACGAGTAGGTCCGGGTCTCGCCAAGGACGACGTAGTCCGGGGCGGAGTCGGTCAGCACGTATCCGATGTTGTGCAGCGCCGTCGTGAGCCCGGCCTCGCCGATCACGTAGGCCGATCCGCCGGGATGCTGGTCGTCGAGGAATTGGGCGGTCGCGAGGGCGGACGTCCAGATCGACTCTTCCGGCACGTCCAGCCCGCTCACTGCGAGCCTGGCCCGCAGGTCGCGCTGCGTGTAGATCGAGTTGTTCGTCAGGACGAGGAATGGCAGCCCGCGCTCGCGCAGAGTGGACAGGAACTCCGCTGCGCCTGGAATGGCGACCCCTTCATGGATGAGGACGCCGTCCATATCGGTCAGCCAGCTTGCGATGTCACGTTCGGTCACGGTCACAGCCTGCCCGATCTCGGGCGCCCCGGCAGGTAGGGTCCCGCGTTCTTAACGCGGCGTTCCCTACCGATGCCACTCTTGTATGCCTGGTATACGTGAATTTACATGCTTTACGTAATCATTCCGGACTGACGCGGGCCAGCGCCTCGACGTAGTCGTCCTTCGGGTCCATCGCGACGGCGATCCGGTAGCAGCTGGCGGCCTCCACCGGCCGGCTCTGGCGCTCGAGCGTGCGGCCCAGCGCGAAGCGCGCGTAAGAGTCAGTCGGGTCGCGCTCGACCAGCCACCCGAAGACCTGCTCGGCACGGCGCAGTTGGGCGGACCGGAAGAACGCCCGGCCGGCCAACTCCAGCACGGACTTGGCAGGGGTCGGCTCGTCGAGCAGCGGCTCAAGCTCGCGGGCCGCGCCCACCGCGTCACCAGCGTCGTACAGCACGGCGGCGGCCCGGTATGCAGCCAGCTGATCAGTCATCTTGCCTCCGCTCGTCCTCGGCTTTCCAGGATGGCAAGCATGCAACGCCCGGACAAGCGCCGGTCATCCTGCGACGGGCCCGCGGGCCGGTGGCTGCCCGCTCCGGAGGTCGTCGAGCCGGCCGCCTCGGGCGTCCAGGAGCGACTGGGCCGTCGCAGCGTCGACACTGTGCTCGAGCATCACGATGGCCACCTTGACACGCCGGCCGGCGTCCTCGAGTGCCTGCCTGGCCACGTCCTCTCCCGCGCCGGTCACGTCGACGATGATGCGCGTGGCACGGTCGGCGAGCTTGGTGTTCATCGCGGACAGCTCGATCATCCGGTTGCCGTAGGTGCGGCCCAGCTTGATCATCATGATGGTCGAGATCATGTTCAGCACCAGCTTCGTCGCGGTGCCGGCCTTCAACCGGGTCGATCCGGCGATGACCTCCGGTCCAACTACCACCTCGATCGGATAGTCGACGCTCTGCGACAGCGGCCCACCCTCGGTGCACGCGATGCCCGCCGTCAGAGCACCGCGGCGCCGGGCCTCTTCCACCGCTCCGACCACGTACGGTGTCCGCCCGCTAGCCGAGATGCCGATGACGACGTCCTTGGGACTTGCATTGACGTCTGCGATGGCGGCGACGCCTCCTGCGAAGTCGTCCTCGCTGCCTTCGATCGAACCGACCAGCGCGCTGGGCCCGCCGGCGATGATCCCCTGCACCAGACCCGGGTGGGTACCGAAGGTCGGCGGGCATTCCGCAGCATCGAGGACCGCCAGCCGTCCCGAGCTTCCGGCACCGATGTACAGCAGCCGCCCGGACTCGCTGAGCCGCTCGACGACGGCTTCCACGGTGGAAGCGATGGCCGGCAGGGTCTTGCCGACGGCGGCCGGGACCTCGGCGTCGGCGGCGTTCATCAGGCGAGCGATCTCGAGGACGGACAGCCGGTCTATGTCGCCGTAGCGTGGGTCGCTCTGCTCGGTGGCCAGACTCGCGAATCCGTCAGACATGCGCACTAACCTTCAATCGTCGTCGGTACTGGGCGAACACCCGCTCGGCGCGGGCGCCGACCGCGCGTGAGTAGAACTGCAGCGGGCCTACCCAGCCGATCTCGGCGTGGGTCAGCCCGGCATCGCGCTGCTCGGCGAGGCAACGCCGGAGCAGCACCCGGCCAATGCCGAGCCCGCGTGCGGCGCGCGCCGAACCCATAGGGCCGAACCAGCTGGGCCGCGCGCCCCATGCGGCGAAGCCGAGCACCTCGCCGGACCGGACGGCGTAGTGGCAGCCCGAGGCGTGCTCGACTTCCCACGCCCAACTGTCGTTCCAGTGCGTGCGCGCGAACTCGACCACGTCGTCGCGCTGGCCGGCGGGCGCGGCGCGTACGTCCACCCCGGCCTGGCCCAGGTGGTCGACGTCGGCCTCGGTGGACAAGTCGACGGACAGGTCCGCGGTCATGTTCCACGCCACCTGGAACCGTTCGTAACCGAGCCGCTCGGCGAGGCACAGCGCGGGCGTGTACCGGACGTCGATGCCCGGCCAGGCGTAGCACGGCGGGTTGCCGGCGAAGCGGGCTTCGGCCGCGCCACGTCCTGCCAGCCAGTTCTCCGCGGCTGTGACCAGTGCCCGGCCGATTCCGCGTCCCTGAGCGCGCGGGTGGACGGCGATCAGGTCGATGGACCCCACGATTGAGTCCGGCTGGGCGCTTGCAGGCGAATCCGTCCCGACGGCCGAGGATGTGGACGTGCAGATCACGCCGGCACCGTCGTCGGCCACGAGGACGGTCCGCTCCCGGCGGACGTCAGCGGTCCACAGCAGATCAACAAGACCCGGCCCGTCGACTGCGTCCAGGGTGAGGGCAGCCGCGGCGGTCTCGCGTACCGGATTCGCGTCGGCTTCCGCCGCCTCCCGCACATCGACCATCACGCCGCCCTCGCCGGGACGGACGCGAGCGTCCCGTGGACGCCCATTCGCCCAGGGTGTCGGTTACGAATCACTCATCCCCCTGATATCGCCGGCAGCAGCGGACGTTCGTCGCGAACGGCGAGGCCGCGCGCATTGTCGCCGGGTCATCTCGACCAACGCTCCTAGCCACCGCGCCGATTCCATGCGTGCAGACCAATCGCTTTCCGAGGTCGAGATTTTCAAGCCAGCCGGTGTAGGGACGCTAGCTAGAGAACAATTTTCAGTCAAGTGCCATTCGGGGCCGCGCAGTGGAACCGTGACCCATCTCAAGCCGACCAAGGTCGTCATCTAGGCTCTGACGCACCGTCGACGCACGAGGAGAACCGTCCATGGCGCAGTTCGACCTGCCACTCGCCGAGCTCGAGACCTACCGGCCCGAGCCCACAACGGCCCCCGACTTCGACGAGTTCTGGGCCACGACGCTCGAGTCCGCGCGCCAGTATGACCTCGCGCCCGAGTACGCACCGGCCGACTTCCTCCTCGAGACGATCGAGGTGTACGACGCGAGCTTCGCCGGTTGGGATGGCGAGCGGGTGGCGGCCTGGCTCATGCTGCCCCGCGATCGTCCCGGCCCCTTGCCTGGCGTGGTCCACTACATCGGATACGGCGGCGGCCGTAGCCTGCCGTACCAAAACCTGCTGATGAGCTCGGCGGGCTACGCGACACTCATCATGGACAGCCGCGGCCAGGGCGGCTCCAGCAATCCCGGCGTCACGCCCGATCCCGACCCCGATCCCGGCACCGGCCAGTACCCCGGCTTCATGACCCGGGGCGTTTCCAGCCCGCAGACGTACTACTACCGGCGGATCATGACGGACGCTGTGCGTGCCGTGGAGGCAGCACAGGCCCATCCCCGTATCGACCCCGACCGGATTGCGGTCTACGGCACCAGCCAGGGCGGCGGGCTCGCGCTCGCAGCGTCTGCGCTGGCTCCGCGGGTGGCTGCCGTGCTGTCACACGTCCCGTTCCTGTGCCACTTCCGCCGGGCGGCGGAGATCACCGATGAGATGCCGTACAAGGAGATCGCCGAGTACCTCAAGATCCGCCGCGACCGGGTCGACGAGACCTTCCGGACGCTCAGCTACTTCGACGGCATCAACTTCGCCTCGCTTGCGACGGCACCGGCCATGTTCTCGGTCGCCTTGATGGACGAGGTGTGCCCGCCGTCGACGATCTACGCGGCCTACAACCTCTACACCGGGCCGAAAGACATCCGGGTCTGGCCGTACAACGGGCATGAGGGCGGCCAGATGTACCAGGACCGGGAGGACCTGGCCTTCCTACGCAAGCACCTCAGCTAGCGCGGCCTAGCTCAGGACGCCGTCCACCCGGCGCGGGATGCCCGCCGGGTTGCCGTCCCGCAGTTCCTCGGGCAGCACGGACTCCGGCGCGTTCTGGTAGCTGATCGGCCGCAACCAGCGGCGAATCGCGGTGGCTCCCACGGATGTGTGCGTGCTGCTGGTCGACGCCGGGTACGGCCCACCGTGGTTCATCGCCCACGTGACCGCCACGCCCGTCGGGTAGCCGCCGAAGATCAGGCGGCCCGCAAGCTGGCGCAGCTGGTCGTGCAGGCGCACGATTAGGTCGTCCTCGCCGTCGACGGCATGCACTGACGCCGTGAGTTGGCCGCCAAGCCGGCCGAGGGCGTCCAGCAACTCGTCGACGTCGCGGTACTCGACAAGCAGCGCAGACGGCCCGAAGCACTCCTCGAGTAGCTCCCCGTCGAGCTCGGCCGCGGCGACGTCGAACAGAGCGGGCGTACCGAATTCCGTCTGACCAGGCTCGGCGGTGGCCACCAGCGTCAGCCGGGCGTCGTCCCCGCGCCGCGTCACCTCGGTCTGGTACGCCTCGCGGATCGCTTCGTTCAGCATCGGGCCAGCGGAGAGCTTCGACACCGCGTCCGCCAGCGCCGAGCGCAGCCGGTCCGAACCGGCCGGGACGAATATCAGGCCAGGCTTGGTGCAGAACTGCCCGTTGCCGAGGGTCATCGAGCCGACATACCCCTCGGCGATCTCCTCGGCCCGCGCGGCAACTGCACCGGACGTCACGATGAGCGGATTAAGGCTGCCCAGCTCGCCGTAGAACGGAATGGGGTTGGGACGCCCGGCCGCGAGATCGAGGAGGGCCCGCCCGCCGGACGTCGATCCGGTGAACCCGACGGCCTTGATGGCCGGATGTTTCACTAGGGCCGCGCCGGCCTCGGTCCCTTCGACCAACCCGAGCACGCCGTCCGGGAGAACTCGACGCATCGCCTCGAACGCGCGACGGCTGGTCTCGGGGTGAGACGGATGGGCCTTGGCGACGACCGGGCAGCCGGCGGCTAGCGCGGATGCTGTGTCTCCTCCGGGGACACTGAACGCCAGCGGGAAGTTGCTCGGCCCGAAGACAGCAACCGGACCGACCGGCACGAGCATGCGGCGCAGGTCTGGTCGGGCACCCATGGGCGTGTCCCCGGCGTGATCGATCACCGCTTCGACGTACGCGCCGTCGCGAAGTACGTCCCCGAACAGGCGCAGCTGGAAGCACGTGCGGGTGAGCTCGCCGTTGAGCCGGGTCTCGCCCAGTCGGGTCTCGCGGTCGGAGACAGCGACCAGGCCGGCCCGATCGGCCTCCAGAGCATCCGAAAGCTCGTCGAGCAAGGTGGCGCGTCGCACCCGGCCCAGCGCTTCGAAATCAGCCGCGGCTGCTGCCGCTGCGTCGACTACCTGACCAACATCCGTCATCGAAACGACTCTCCCGGTGTGTGCTCGAGCTTGCGATGCCACCGTATCGAGGCGCCGGAAGCTCGGGACAAAGAGAACCGCCCTTACCAGGCGAGTACAAGCCTTGCGCGGCCTACAAGCCTGGTAAGGGCGGTGATTGCCCTCTTTACGTGGTCATTCCTTGTCGCTGGCGCCGGCGGTGACCGGAGCCACGTCGGGCAGCTCGGACTTCGGGTTGCCGGTGAAGCTGAACCTCCGCTCGCGACCCTCGCCCTCGACATCGACAACTACGATCTCGCCGGCCTTGAGCTCGCCGAAGAGGATCTTCTCGGACAACGTGTCCTCGATCTCGCGCTGGAGCGTCCGCCGCAGTGGCCTCGCGCCAAGAACCGGGTCGAACCCGTGCTCGGCAAGCAGCTCCTTGGCCGCCTGGGTGAGCTCGATGGCCATGTCCTTGTCTTTGAGCCGCTCGTCCAGCTCGGCGATCCGCAGATCGACGATCCTGAGGATCTCCTCCGGAACCAGCTGGTGGAAGATCACGATGTCGTCGACCCGGTTGAGGAACTCCGGCCGGAAGTGCTGCTTGAGCTCTTCGGTGACCTTGGCCTTCATCCGCTCGTAGTCGGCACCGATGTCCTCGCCTCCCGAGAATCCGAGCTGAAGACCCTTGGCGATGTCGCGGGTGCCGAGGTTTGTGGTCATGATGATCACGGTGTTCTTGAAGTCGACCACCCGGCCCTGCGCGTCGGTGAGCCGGCCGTCCTCGAGCACCTGCAACAGCGAGTTGGAGATGTCCGGGTGGGCCTTCTCGACCTCGTCGAACAGGACGACCGAGAACGGACGCCGGCGCACCTTCTCGGTGAGCTGGCCGCCCTCCTCGTAACCGACGTAGCCGGGAGGCGAGCCGAACAGCCGCGAGACGGTGTGCTTCTCGCCGAACTCCGACATGTCCAGGGCGATGAGGGAGTCCTCGTCGCCGAACAGGAACTCAGCGAGGGTCTTGGACAGCTCGGTCTTACCGACTCCGGACGGGCCGGCGAAGATGAACGAGCCGCCGGGACGCTTCGGGTCCTTGAGCCCGGCACGGGTACGCCGGATCGCCTGGGCGAGG
>JASLBX010000017.1 GCA_030146385.1 Jiangellaceae bacterium
GGTAGGCGTAGTTGATCACGTCGATCGCGTACAGGGTGAACGCTTCGACGCCTTCGGGCGAGTAGTCGTGTGCAATCTCCGGCTCGACGGGAGGCTCAACGGCTGGCGTCTCCGTCGGGCTCGGCGTAGCAGTCGGCGAACTTGAAGTGATGTCAGGCAGGGTGGTCGGCTCGCCGGCGTCACCGTTGCATCCGGCGAGCACCATGGTGCCGACGAGCGATGCGATCCGCACGACCCGAATGATCACGGGTCGTGAGACTAGTCACATCCCGCCAGAGCGCAAGAGGTTGCGACAAACTTCTGATCAAGTTCGATCGGCAGCGGCTAGCACGCCACGCGAGCTCACGTGCGTCCGACCCATTCCTGAGGGAGCGGACATCGCCCTGTCAGGAATGGACCCGACGCCAATGACCGTCCAGCCGAGGCAACGTTGCCCAAATAGCCCGCCCGGCCGAACCGCCCCGGCCGGCCGAACCCGCACCACTAGGCGTGTTGGTGCCGTACCACCCGCGTGCGCCTGGTACGGCACCTACAGGCATGCTGAACGTGATCGAACGGAGCCGGCTAGCGGGAGTAGGTCGGCACGACCATTCCTCGGGCCAGCGTGTGGAACGCCAGGTTGAACGACACCACGGCGCACGACGCGTCCTCCGGGACACCCAGCGACTCGACGTCCACCGCGTGGACCACGAAGTAGTACCGGTGCGGCCGGTCGCCTTCTGGTGGCGCGGCGCCCGCGTATCCCACCGTCCCGGCGTCGTTGCGGACGGCGAAGGCCGGCGGGGGCAGCGACGTACTGCGCTCCAGCGACGTCACCGACGCGGGCAGATCCACCACGCACCAGTGCCAGAACCCGCTCGGCGTGGGCGCGTCCGGGTCGAAGCACGTCACGACGTAGCTCTTCGTCCCATCCGGGGCTCCCGACCATGACAGCTGGGGCGACTGGTTGCCGCCGCCTACACCCCAGTCGTCGAAAACCAACTCTGTGGAAAGCTGTTCGCCGTCGCGCACGTCCTCGCTCGTCACGGTCAGCATCCCGACGGCTGGCAGCAGCGAGTAGGGGTCCGGGGCGACGGGCCGATCGAGGGACATGGATGATCCTCCTTATGACTTGGGTGTATCCGAACTTAGTCGCGGACAAGTTACGAGCACATACCCAAACGCCGCCTTCACTTGGCCTTTCCGGCCCAGCCACGGCAGGATCGTCGCCGTGACCATGCCGGACGTTACCGACAGCACGCTCGGCGCGCTCACCGTGCTTCGGGAGCGCGTCGCGATGCTGCGGTTTCCGCTCGACATGAGCGGCGCCCACGCGGCGCGAAACCTCCGTAAGCAGATCGGGGCCCAGCTGGACGACTACATATTGCCCCGGATGGCGCGCATCGACGCTCCGCTGCTCGCGGTCGTGGGCGGGTCCACCGGAGCGGGTAAGTCCACCCTGGTCAACGCCATCGTCGGACGTCCGGTCAGCCAGACAGGCGTGCTGCGACCCACGACCCGGTCACCGCTGCTCGCGCACAACCCCGCCGACGCGGATTGGTTCAGCTCCGGGCGTATCCTGCCGGACCTGAACCGGGTGACAGGGGACGGAAACGGTGGGCCGAAGGCGTTGCACCTCGTCTCAGATCACGGCGTTCCACAGGGTCTGGCCGTTCTCGACGCGCCGGACATCGACTCGATCGTCACGACTAACCGCGAACTTGCCGCCCAACTGCTCAAGGCCGCCGATCTGTGGATCTTCGTCACGTCGGCCGCACGGTACGCCGACGCCGTCCCGTGGGACTTCCTCACCGACGCGGCGCATCGCAGCGCTGCCATCTCAGTCGTTCTGGACCGCGTGCCGGCCGAGGCGGTCGACGAGGTCCGCCAGCACCTTGCGGCGATGCTGGACAACCACGGTCTCGGCGACTCGCCCATGTTCGTCATCGAGGAGACGGCCCTCGAAGCCGGTGGCATGCTTCCGCCAGAGCAGATCGCTCCGATTCGCGCCTGGCTCTCAAGCCTCGCTGCCGATGCTACGGCCCGCACCGAGGTGGTGAAGCGGACGCTCGACGGCGCGGTAGCCGATGTCATGCGGCGCACACCCGAGCTGGCCGGCGCCGCCGATACCCAGGCCGCGATGGCCGACCAACTCCGAGCGGCCGCGGTCGGGGCGTACGACGATGCTCTCACCGCGATCGACCAGGCCAGCATGGACGGCAGCCTGCTTCGCGGGGAAGTGCTGGCGAGGTGGCAGGACTTCGTCGGAACCGGTGAGTTCTTCCGCTCGGTCGAAGAGAAGGTGGGCCGGTTCCGCGATCGCGTCGTCGCTTTCCTGCGCGCCCGGCCGCAGCCCGCGACAGAGGTCGAGGAAGCGATCGAGCACGGCCTTGAAGCCCTGTTCATCGACCAGGCTGACCGCGCGTCTGACACGGCGTACGGACGGTGGTATGCCGACCGGGCAGGCAAGGCGTTGCTGGGCAAGCTAGACCTGTCCCGGTCGAGTCCCGACTTCCGCGACCGGGCGGCGGCCGCAGTTCGCGCGTGGCAGGGTACGGTCCTCGACCTGGTCCGTACCGAAGGCCAGGACAAGCGGTTGACCGCGAGAGTCTTGTCCTTCGGTGTCAATGGGCTCGGGGTTGCCCTGATGGTCGTAGTCTTCGCATCGACCGGCGGACTCACCGGGGCCGAGGTCGGCATTGCCGGTGGCACCGCGGTCGTGGGCCAGAAGCTGCTCGAGGCCGTGTTCGGCGACCAGGCCGTCCGGCGGCTGGCGGCCGTGGCGAGGAAGGACCTGAGAGAGCACGCGGAGGAACTCTTGCGGACGGAAGCTGCGCGGTTCACTGACCGGATCGACGTACTGGCGATCGACCCGGGTGCCAGCGGCGCACTCCGCGAGGCACACCGTGACGTCGAGCATGCGCGGCAACGGGAGGCTGCGAAGTGAGGGTGCTCCGCCGACCTGCCCGCGTCAGCCTGCCGGAGCGTCTCGACGCGCTCGCGGCCGCTGCGGAGGACGCCGAAGGCCGGCTGCCCGCCGACCTGATCGAGAAGGCGCGGGCGGTCGTCAATCGCGCGGGCCAGCGGAGGCGGCTGTCGGGTGATCACACGGTCGCGGCTCTGGCGGGGTCTACCGGCGGCGGCAAGTCGTCCATCTTCAACGTGGTGACCAGGCTGGAACTGGCGCGCGTCGGAGTTCGGCGTCCGACGACGTCCGAGCCGCTGGCCTGCATCTGGGGAACCCAAGGAGTCGAGCCGCTGATGAACTGGCTCGGCGTTCCGAGCCGCCACCAGGTGCCGAAGGAGAGCGTGCTCGATTCCGGCGAGGCCGACGCGCTCGAGGGTCTCGTACTGATCGATCTTCCTGACCACGACTCGCGCGACAAGTCTCACCGGGCCCAGGTGGACCGGCTCGTGGAGTTGGTGGACCTGTTCGTCTGGGTCGTCGACCCGCAAAAGTACGCCGACGCTGCCCTGCACAACCGGTACCTCAAACGCCTGTCCAGCCACGGCGCGGTCACCGTCGTCGTGCTGAACCAGATCGACCGGCTCTCGCCCGCTGATGTCAAGGCGTGCGTGGACGATCTCGAGCGCCTGCTCAGGGAAGACGGGCTGACCAACATCCCGATCATTCCGATGTCGGCGGTCACTGGCGCGGGTGTGGACGATTTCATCGACATCCTGCGCGGCGCGGTCGCGTCCCGGCGGGCGTCCGACGATCGGGTCGCAGCGGACGTCAGCGCCGCCGCCACCGACCTGCTGGACGCGGCGGGACGGGGTGAGCCGGCGGGCGTACAGGACGAGGATCGTAAGCGGCTCGTCAACGCACTGGCCGACGCCGCCGGTGTGGAAGCCGTCGCCGAAGCGGTCGGCAGCTCGTATCGAAGGCGGGCTCGGGCCGCGACCGGATGGCCGGTGCTGCGGTGGCTGGCCAAGCTGAGGCCCGATCCGCTGCGGCGCCTGCGCGTGTCGAAGAAGGACGTGGATCCCAAGTTGCTGCGTACGTCGCTACCGAAGCCGACCCCGGTCCAGCGCGCGCGGGCGGAGTCGGCGATCCGCGCGCTGGGCGACGCCGCGGCGAAGAACGCTCCCGAACCGTGGGTCGCGGCCATCCGGGCGGCGGCCGGCTCGGCAGCCGACCGGTTGCCGGATGAACTGGACCAGGCGATTGCTGCCACGGACGTGGGCACGGAGCGGCGACCGGTGTGGTGGTTCGTGGTCGGTGCCCTGCAGTGGTTGTTGTTCGCCGCGATGCTGGTCGGTGGATTGTGGCTGCTGGGACTGGCGGTGGTCGGTTGGCTGCAGCTTCCCGAGATACCGACGCCGGAGATCGGCGTGGTGCCGGTACCGACGTTGCTGCTCATAGGAGGCGCGCTGCTCGGCATGGTGATCGGCATGATCACACGGGTGGCGGCGCGAACGGGCGCGTTCCGGCGCTCGATGGCGACCCGGCGCAAGCTGCGGGCGGCCGTCGCCGTCAAGGCGGACGAAATCGTCATCGCTCCGGTGACGAAGGAAGTTGAGCGACTGGCGTCGTTCCGTAAGGCGGCGACAACCGCCAAGGGCTGAGCCACCATTACGGCTCTGTGGGTCCGAGCGCCCATTGATTGCGCAAGCAACGTGAAGAATGCCGGGATGGCACCCGGGCCTGCCAGCGATCAGCTGTGGTTATCCACACCCAGCGTTTTGAGGACGGCGTTTTCCACAGATTGGCTTGCATTACTTACATTCGCTTTCGAACGCGTGCAGTCTCCTAGCCATCCATTGCTTCGAACGACACCGAGGTGCAGGAGGCATTCATGGCACAACCCATCATCACCGTGATTGGCATCGTCGCGACCCAGCCCGATGTGCGGACCACCAACCGCGGTACCACGTACGCGGCATTCCGGCTGGCTCAGACCGAGCGCAGGTTCAATCCGAGAGGCAACCGCTGGGAGGACGGCGACACGTCGTGGTACTCGGTCACCTGCTGGCGGTCGTTCGGTGAGAACGTCGCGCAGTCCCTGAAGGTGGGACAGCCGGTCGTGGTCACCGGCCGGCTCAAGATGCGTGAGCTCACCACCGACGACGGCAAGTCGCGCCAGCGAGCCGAGCTGTACGCTATCTCGGTGGGGCACGACCTCAAGCGCGGCACGTCGAACTTCACGAAGGTCACCAGGCCAGTGGCTGAGGCCATGGACGAGGACGCCGAGGTCAGCGACCATCTCGACCAGCTGGCGGAGCAGGCTGCGAGCAACCCGTGGTCCGGGCCTGCCGCCGAACCGGACGGCGGTGTGCGCCACACCGGATCAGGCGCCGCCCAATCGACCAACGAGCAAGGGTCCGGGTACGGCTTCGGCTCGCCGTTCGGAACCGCGACCGCGGACGAGCAGGTCGACACCGAGAAGCAGGCTGCTTGACACGTTGATCACCCAAATCGGTTCGACACGCCGGTTTGTCCGAATCTGGAAAACGGACATCGTCGGCGTGTCGAACCCGATTTGCGTGATCAACGCAAGGGGTTCGCTGCGATTTCAGAGCTGCGGGCGCAGGCCGTAGGCTTAAGGGCGCTATGGCGGAGTTCATTTACTCGATGCGTAAGGCGCGGAAAGCGCACGGCGACAAGGTCATCCTCGACGAGGTCACCCTGCACTTCTACCCCGGCGCGAAGATCGGTGTGGTCGGCCCCAACGGTGCCGGCAAGTCCAGCGTGCTGCGCATCATGGCCGGCCTTGACCAGCCGTCCAACGGCGATGCCGTCCTCACCCCGGGCTACAGCGTCGGCATCCTGCTGCAAGAGCCGGAGCTCAACGAGGACAAGACAGTCCTCGGCAACGTTGAGGAGGGAGTGGCCGAGACCAAGGCGATGCTCGACAGATTCAACGAGATCGCCGAGAAGATGGCCGTCGAGTATTCCGACGAGTTGCTCGAGGAGATGGGCAAGCTCCAGGAGCAACTCGACCACCGCAACGCCTGGGACCTGGACTCCCAGCTCGAGCAGGCCATGGACGCGCTGCGCTGCCCGCCGAGCGACTCACCCGTGACGCATCTGTCCGGTGGTGAACGCCGCCGGGTCGCACTGTGCAAGCTGCTGCTACAGCAGCCCGACCTGCTGCTGTTGGACGAGCCCACCAACCACCTCGACGCCGAGAGCGTCCAGTGGCTCGAGCAGCACCTGGAGAAGTACCCCGGCGCGGTTGTCGCCGTCACACACGACCGGTACTTCCTCAACAACGTCGCCCAGTGGATCCTGGAGCTCGACCGCGGCCGGGCGTACCCCTACGAGGGCAATTACTCGACGTACCTCGAGACCAAGCAGGCCCGCCTCAAGGTCGAAGGCGCCAAGGACGCCAAGCGGCAGAAGCGGTTGAAGGACGAACTCGAGTGGGTGCGCTCCAACGCCAGGGGCCGCCAGTCCAAGCAGCGGGCCCGCCTCGAGCGGTACGAGGAGATGGCCGCAGAGGCCGAGAAGAGCCGCAAGCTCGACTTCGATGAGATCCAGATCCCGCCGGGCCCCCGGCTGGGCAACCTCGTCGTCGAGGCGAACAAGGTGAGCAAGGGTTTCGGCGAGCGCCAGCTCATCCGCGACATGTCGTTCTCGCTGCCGCGCAACGGCATCGTCGGCGTCATCGGCCCGAACGGCGTCGGTAAGACCACGCTGTTCAAGATGATCGTGGGGGAGGAGCAGCCGGACTCGGGCAACCTCCGCATCGGCGACACCGTGCGGCTGTCGTACGTCGACCAGACTCGCGCCGGCCTCGACCCCAGGAAGACCGTCTGGCAGGTCGTCTCGGACGAACTCGACCACATCAAGGTCGGCCAGGTCGAGATGCCCAGCCGGGCGTACGTCGCCGCCTTCGGGTTCAAGGGCCCCGACCAGCAGAAGCCGGCCGGCGTGCTTTCCGGCGGCGAGCGCAACCGGCTGAACCTGGCCATGACGCTCAAGCTCGGTGGCAACCTGATCCTGCTGGACGAGCCGACCAACGACCTCGACGTCGAGACGCTTCAGTCGCTCGAGAACGCGCTGCTGGAGTTCCCCGGCTGCGCCGTGATCACCTCGCACGACCGGTGGTTCCTCGACCGCGTCGCCACCCACATCCTGGCCTGGGAGGGTGACGACGAGGACCCGTCGAAGTGGTTCTGGTTCGAGGGCAACTTCGAGTCGTACGAGAAGAACAAGGTCGAGCGCCTGGGTGCAGACGCGATCCGCCCGCACCGGGTGACGTACCGCAAGCTCAAGCGCGACTAGGCCGGGCCGGCATGGCGCGCCACGTCTCACAGGTCCCGCTGCGCTGGTCTGATATCGACTCGTTCGGCCATGTCAACAACACGGTCTACCTCCGGTATCTGCAGGAGGCCCGGGTCGACATGCTCTACGTGCACGCACCCTCGCGCGGCGCGGAGAAACTGGCCCATGGGATGGTCGTCCGCCGGCACGAGATCTCCTACCGTGCGCCCATCCGCTTCGTCCATGACGGGGACGGCCCGAAGCCGATCCGAGTCGAGACCTGGGTGACGGCCATCCGCGCCGCCTCGTTCGACCTCGGGTACGAGATCGTCAACGTCGACCCGGACGGTGAACGGCTCGTCTACGCGGTGGCCTCCTCGACACTCGTCCCGTACGACTTCGATGCCGGCCGGGCGCGGCGGATCCGGCCGCATGAGCGGGACGTCCTGAGCGACTACGTCGAGCTGGACGGCCCGACGCCCTCGCTGCAGGGAGCGCTGGCATGAAGTACCAGTTCGAGTGCTCCGTCCGGTTCGACGACCTTGACTCGTACGGGCACGTCAACAACGTGATGCTGGCCGACTACCTGCAAGAGGCCCGCATCGACTTCGTCCACCGGCACCTCGCCGACCCGTCGGCCCCGCATGAGCGGGCGGTCGTCGCGCACCAGACCATCGAGTACCTGCGTCCGATCCCGCACCTGACGGCTCCCGTCGCGATCGAGATGTGGGTGACCCGGGTAGGGGCGTCGTCGTACCACCTCGCCTACGAGGTACGGGACGGCGAGACGGTGCTGGCGACGGCGACCACCGCCATGGTGGCGTATGACGTCGACGCCGCGCAGTCCCGGCCGCTGACCGAGCGCGAGCAGGCCGTCCTGGAGGGGTTCGCCGGATGACCGTGCTGGTGCCCCGGCGCCCGGGCGGGGCGGCCGACCTGGCCATGTTCGCGACGCGGGTTGCCCGGTACGAGGCGGAGGCGGTCGTACGGATCGTCGCTGAGGGTCACATCGCCGGATGCTTTGCCGAGACCCCGTTCGACGCCCTGGCCCTGCGCGCGATCCAGCTGGCCGAGCCGGTATCGGTCGACCTCGTCTTCGAGGCCGGGACACTGGCAGCCCGGGCAGTCGGCGACCGCGGCGAGCTGGAGTTGCCGCCTGCCGTCCCCGCGCTGCGCTGGACGTCGAGCCTCCCACCGCGCCGAGGCTGGACGGTGCTATCGACGCTGGACGGGACGGACGTCGACCGACGCGTCCAGGCCGGCGTCGATGAGTTCCGGCAGCGGGCGCCGTCCGTCACCGAGGGGATGGCGCTGCGCGAAGGGCGCGCCGCCCTGGAGAAGCTTGCCGACGAGATCTGGGACCGCGAGCTCGCGGCCGGTGTTCCACTCCGGCTGGCCCACGCGGCGGACTCTTACGGCTTCCTCGGGGGTGGCGAGGTGACGCTGCGCAGCGTCGGGCAGTGGTGGCGGCTGGACGCACCGTACGGCTCGGTACTCGCCCGCAGCGGCCTCGCCCTGTTCGCCCTCTGACGGCTGCGACACCCCCTCGGCGTTGATCTTGGGCAGTGGGCGCTTTTCCCGCAATGCAGAAGGCGCCATCCGCCCATGATCAACGCGAAGGGGAGGGAGGGCTAGGGGACTCGGATGCCGATCGTGTAGCTGCCCGACCCGCTGTACGAGTACACGACATACCGGTAGTAGCCGGCCGAGCCGTTGTAGCTCAGTGACTCGCTACTACTCGGGCTCGTCGAGCTGGCGACCGTCGACCAGGACGAGCCCGTCCACCGGTGCAGGTAGAGGTCGAAGTCAGCGTTGGACGGCCCGCTCAGGCAGCCCTGGTGGGTGCCGGACCGGGGCGAATAGAAGTAGCTGCCGTTCGGCTGGATCTGGTAGCTACCCGTCCCCGACAGGGACCCGGAGAACACGTTCGGGTACGAGCTGCAGCCCGTGGGTGGCGGATCGGTCCCGCCGCCCGACGTGACGAGCGTCAGTCCGTACGTCGACAGGATACTGGACCTGGACGCTCAGGTCGGCGGCGTTCAGTCGCCGGATGATTCCACCCAGGATCGGGCTGCTGACCGCGCCGATCCGGTAGAACTGCGCTGAGCTGTCCGCCCGAGCCGTCCCCGCGAGCCGGATGGCTTCGTCGTGCAGGTCCCTGACCGCCGGCAGCAGCGTTCGCGCCCGGCTGAGCACCAGGTCGCCGAGAGGAGTGGGACGCGCGCCACGCCGGTCGCGCTCGAACAGCGGTCCGCCAAGGCTCCGCTCGATGCGCTGGAGTTGGGTCGTCAGGGCGGACGGCGCCAGCCCGAGAGCCGACGCCGCCTTAGTGAGACTGCCGTAGTCGGCGATCGAGCAGATCACCTGTAGGTGCCGAAGCTCGAGCCGCATGCACAGACATTACGACCGTTCGGTTGACTCGGGAAGCCCCAACCTGTCACGGACGGTTTTAAGTAGGGACGCAGAGCGCCTCCTACACGGCGAGCCAGACGGCGGCGTCGGACGGCAGTAGTCCGTCCTCGAGAGGAACGCTGGCCAACCGCACCCGGTTGTGCTCGAGAAGTTCGACCGGTGCAGCACCGAGGTTCACGACGCACACGAAGTCGGGTTCGCGGCGGAACGCCAGCACTTCCTCGCCGTGGCCGGGTAGCCACTCCAGGGGTCCGAGCCCGAGGGCATGCATGTCCCGTCGCAGGCGGAGCGCCTCCTTGTAGAGGTTGAGCATCGAGTTCGGATCGGACTTCTGGGCCTGCACAGACAGCGCGCCCCACCCGGCCGGCTGGGGCAGCCACGACCCGTCCACGCCGAAGCCGTGCGACGGCCCATGTGTCGTCCAGGGAAGCGGCACCCGGCAGCCGTCCCGTCCCCGCCTGGTGTGTCCGGAGCGTTCCCAGATCGGGTCGCGCAGCGCGGACTCCGGCAGGTCCAGAACCTCCTGCAGGCCAAGCTCCTCGCCCTGGTACACGTAGGCGCCGCCGGGAAGGGCCAGCATCAGCAGCGCGGCTGCCCGAGCGCGGCGCGTACCCAGTTCCACGTCCGGTTCGCTCAGGCCGTCGAGGCGGTTCGACCCAACGGCCGCGGCGGTCACCTCGCGCCCGTACCGGGTCACGTGCCGCTCGACGTCGTGATTCGAGAGCACCCATGTGGCCGGGGCGCCGACTTCATCGAAGACGTCCAGCGTCTGGTCGATGGTGTGCCGCAGTTCCTGTGCCGACCACGGCGCACGGAGGTAGTCGAAGTTGAACGCCGTATGCAGGCCGCCTGGCCGGACGTAGTTCGCCAGCCGATGTGGAGTGTCCACCCAGGCTTCGGCGACGAAGATCCGAGGCGGGTCGTAGTTGTCCGCGAGCTTGCGCCACTCGCGGTAGATCTCGTGGACGTCCGCCCGGTCCCAGTGCGGGTGGTCTTCGTTGTCCGCTGAGACGAGGACCTCGCCCGCCTCGCCGACGGGCAGGTCCGGCAGATCCGGATGCTTGATCATGCCGTGGGCCACGTCGATGCGCATGCCGTCGACGCCGCGGTCGAACCAGAACCCGAGGATGTCCAGGAACTCCTGCTGTACCTCCTCGTTACCCCACTCCAGGTCGGGCTGCGACGAGTCGAACAGGTGCAGGTACCACTCGCCGGGCACCCCGTCCCGCTCGGTCACTCGCGTCCAGGCCGGCCCGCCGAACGTGCTCTTCCAGTTGTTCGGCGGCAGTTCGCCGTTGTCGCCGCGTCCCGGACGGAACACGTAGCGGGCCCGCTCGCGCGAGCCGGGCTCGGCGCGGAGCGCTTCCTGGAACCAGGCATGCCGGTCGGACGTGTGATTGGGCACGATGTCGAGGATCACGCCCAGGCCATGCTCGTGGGCGGCGCGGATGAGTGCCTCCGCGTCGGCCAGCGTCCCGAACTCTTCGGCGATCCCGCGGTAGTCGGCCACGTCGTAGCCGCCGTCCAGCATGGGCGACGGATACCAGGGGTTGATCCACAGCGCGTCGACGCCTAGATCGCGCAGGTACGGCAGCCGGGAGCGGATGCCGCGGATATCGCCCACGCCCGTTCCGGATCCGTCGGCGAACGATCGGATGTACACCTGATAGATGACGGCGCTGCGCCACCAGTCCTGTTGAAGGTCGGTCACGGTCCCGAGCCTACGGATACCGCCCCGGCTGCTGGACAAAAGGAGCGCGTTGATGCCTGAAGGAACCGATTCGCTAGCGACCGCCGCTGCCGTGCGTCCGCTCCCAGTCTTCGCGGAGCAGTTCGTACTCGACCTCGCCGTACTCCGTGCCCGGCACGGGGTCTTCGAACTCCATGTGGATCGTCCGCGCGTACCTCAGCCCCGCCTTCTCCATCACCCGGCGGGACGCGGTGTTGACCGACATCGTCTCGGCGTAGACCCGGCGCGCGCCCAGCTCGCGGAACGCCAGGTCGACCAGGGCACGCGCGCCCTCGGTGGCGTAGCCCTTGCCCCACGCCGAGCGTTTCAGCCGGTATCCCAGTTCGGGCTCGTCGGGCGGGTCACCGTCACGAGGACGCAAGCTGAGCCAGCCGATGAACTCTCCGGTGGCCTTTTCGTGCGTTGCCCAGGTGCCGTAGCCCTCGAAGAGCTCGTAGTACTCCAGGAACCGCGGCAGGATGATCTTCTCGATCTCGATTCGCGCCGTCGGACGGCCCTTGCTGATGTACCACATGACGTCGGGGTCGCTATCCAGGTCCACCAGCAGGTCGACGTCGTTGCGGGTGAACCGGCGGAGTAGCAGCCGCTCCGTCTCCAGTACGACGTCCATTACTGCCCCCGTATGATCAGTTCCCCAGCGGGCAAGACTAGATCAACCTGGGACGGCACTCCAAGTGCGAACCGCAGACTCCCGTCACTCGTCGAACGTGTTGACCAGGGAGAACGCAGCGCGTTGCAGGTAGTCCCACAGCATCTCGTGGTGCTCAGGCGGGAAGTTCAGCGAGTCGACCGCTGCCTTCATGTGGTGCAGCCACCGGTCCCGCGCTTCGGGGTTCACCTTGAAAGGCGCATGCCGCATCCGCAGGCGCGGGTGGCCGCGCTGCTCGGAGTAGGTTGTCGGGCCGCCCCAGTACTGCTCGAGAAACATGCGCAGCCGCTCTTCTGCACCGCTCAATTCCTCCTCGGGATAGAGGGGACGGAGCACTGGGTCGCCCGCCACGCCGTCGTAGAAGCGGTGGACGAGGGTGCGGAACGTGTCATGCCCCCCGACGGCGTCGTAGAAGGTCTGTGCTTGCTGCGTCACGTACCCATTGTCTCAGGCCGCAGATACGGCAGGATGGGCACCGTCTGTCCACCCGAACCCGTCCAACGGAGGAGTCACGAACATGGCCGCTACTCGAACCGCATCCACGCACTGGGAAGGCAACCTTTTCCAAGGTGCCGGCCAGGTCACGTTCGACTCATCCAGGCTCGGAACTCACGACGTCACGTGGGCCGCGCGGACGGAAGATCCAGGGGGCCGGACGTCGCCAGAGGAGCTGATCTCGGCCGCGCTCTCGTCGTGCTACTGCATGGCCTTCTCAAACGCGCTGGACAAGGCCGGTGCGCCGCCGACCTCCCTTGACGTTCAGGCAGCGACGACGTTCCAGCCTGGCGAGGGTGTCACCGGCATCCACCTCACCGTGCGCGGCACCGTGCCGGGCATGACCAAGGAGGACTTCCTCGCAGCCGCCGAGGACGCCAAGCAGAACTGCCCGGTCAGCCAGGCGCTCCGGGCCACGCCGATCACGCTTGACGCAGCGCTCGCCTGACACCACGAGCCGTGTCGGTGCCCTACCACCCGCACGCGCATGGTGGGGCACCCACAGGCATGCTGAACGTGATCAATCGGCGGTCGGTGTGGTGTCGCCCTCGCCACCGCGGATCCAGACGGTGCGCTGCGGGAAGGGGATCTCGATGCCTTCCGCGTCGAGCCGGACCTTGATCCGCTCGCGTAGCTGGCGCGCCACCTTCCACTGCTCGAGCGGCTTGGTCTTGACGACGAGCCGGACCACGACGCTGTCCGCGCCGAGGCTCTCCACGCCCCAGACCTCGGGCTCCTCGAGGATGAGTGGTCCCCATTCGAGGTCCTCGGCCAGCTCGTGAGACACCTCCTTCAGCAGTTCGCGCACCCGTGCGGGATCGGACTGGTAACTCACTCCGACGTCGATCACGGCGCGCGCCCAGTCCTGGCTGGAATTGCCGACCCGGATGACCTCGCCGTTACGGACGTACCACACGGTGCCGTCGACGCTCCGGAGACGGGTGACGCGCAAACCGACCGCCTCTACCACACCGACCGCCTCGCCCATGTCGATCACATCGCCGACGCCGTACTGGTCCTCCAGCATCATCATGACCCCGGACAGGAAGTCCTTGACCAGGTTCTGGGCGCCGAAGCCGAGCGCGACGCCGACGATACCTGCGGACGCCAGCAACGGCCCGATGGAAAAGCCGAGCTCGGCCAGGATCATCACCACGGCGATACCACCGATCACAGCAGTGGTGATGCTCTTCGCGAGCGAGCCGAGCGTCCGGGCGCGGAGGGCGCGCCGCTCGGAGTAGCCCCCGGTGCTGCCGAAAACGACCCTGGCCGCATGCTTCGACCCGAGGACGCGTTCGGGCGGTCGGGAGCTTTCGGCTCGGCGCACCAACCGGTCGAAGACCCTGTGCAGGATGTACCGCGTGATCAACGCGACCAGCACCAGGATAGTGATCTTGAGCGGGACGCCCAGTAGGATCTCGATCCACCACTCTTCGGTGAACCGGTCGGGCCAGTCCTCGGTGTTGCGCTCGATCGTCGGCTGAGGAGTCGGAGTCGGCGGGACCCCCGTGATCACGAGGTCAGCTCCTTTCGCAAGAACGCCAGTTGGTCGGCAGCCAGATCCACCGTCCGCGAGACCGCCCGGGCGCCATGCCCGACTTCGCGCTCAGCTCGGAGGAGAATGACGCCGCCTGTGGTTGCCGCCTGCAATGCCGCGCACATCTTGCGGGCATGCATCGTGTCGACCCTGGTGTCACCCTTGAAGACCGTGAACAACACGGCCGGGTAGGCCACGCCGTCCTTGACGTGGTGGTACGGAGAGTAGGACAGCAGCCACCCCAGCTCCCTGGGGTCGTTGGCCGTCCCGTACTCGTCATTCCAAGTCGCGCCGAGCCCGAACTTCTCGTACCTGACCATGTCCAGCAACGGCGCCGAGCAGACGACCGCCCGGAACAACTCCGGACGTTGCGTCAGCGCAGCCCCGACAAGCAGCCCGCCGTTGGAGCCGCCGGAGATGCCGAGCTGGTCGCGGGTCGTCCAGCCGCGGTCGATGAGGTACTCGGCCGCGGCGATGAAATCGTCGAACACGTTCTGCTTGTTCTCGCGCATGCCGGCCCGGTGCCAGGCCTCGCCTTCCTCAGAGCCACCACGCAGGTTCGCCACGGCCCACACGCCACCGGCCTCCACCCAGGCCAGGATGCTCGCAGAGTAGGCGGGTGTGAGCGAGACCGAGAACCCGCCGTAGCCGTACAGGATGGTCGGACGCGGGCGATCCGGCTCACCGGTCGGTGAGATGATGACCATTCGTACCTCAGTGCCGTCCTTCGACTGGTAGGTGACCTGCCGCGACTGAACGGCAGGGACGTCCACCGTTCCCGGGCTTTCCGCCCAGGTCGTGACCTCTCCGGTGCGGGCGTCGTACCGCAGGATGCGGACCGGTGAAGTGTGATCGGTGTAGGCGAACCACGTCTCGTGCCCGCCCTCGGGACGCTCGCCCAGCCCGCCCACCGTGCCGATCCCCGGAAGGTCGAGAGACCCCGTGCGGGCGCCGGTGGCAAAGTCATGGACGCTGATCGCCGAGATGGCGTGCCGCGTCCACGCAGCGACGAGTACGGGCTTGTCGAGATCATCCAGGATCGCGTAGTCCTCCAGGACCGCCTCTGGATCCTCTGGGAGCAGGTCGCGCCACTCGGCGGGATCGGCCGGGTCGGCGACGGCCAGCCGGCCCCTCGGGGTGTCCAGGTCGGTCCAGATGTAGAGCCGGCCGTCCCGTCCGACGTGCGGGTACGCTCGAGCATCGACCCCGACGTGGACGGCGACAAGCTCCGGAGCGGCCGGGTCGGACGCCTCGATGTCGGCCAGCCACAGGTCGTTGCGCGGTGACGTGCCCTGCGCTGCGGTGACGATCAGCCAGCGGCCGTCCCGGCTCACCGAGACGCCGTAGTAGTTGGTCTTGTCCAGCCCGGCGCCGAAGATCTCGACATCGCTGTCCGGATCGGTTCCGATTCGATGGAGATAGACGCGCCGGTGGTACTGCTCCTCGCCAGCGGGGACGGCGTCCGGAGGGAGCCGGCGCACGTAGTAGAACGCCTTGCCGTCGGGCAACCACGCGATGGGGGAGTAGCGGATGCGGTCGATCGGCCCGTCGACGATCTCGCCGGTGGCCACGTCGAGAACGCGGAGTTCGGACTCCTCAGTGCCGCCCGCCGAGAGTTGGTAGGCGAGCAGGTCCCCGGACTTGGACGGCTGCCAGGAATCGATGGTCGTGGTGCCGGACGGGTCGATCGCCATGGGATCGATCAGCGTGCGCTCCGTCCCGTCCGGATCGATCGTGAGCACGACGGCGTGCTCCTGCTCGGCCGTACGGCGGCTGAAGAACGCCCGCTCGCCTCGCCAGGACGGCCTCCCGATGTTGCCGGCGCCGAGCAGCTCGGTGAGCCGGGCCTGCAGCGCCCGACGGGCGTCCCACCCGGCTTGGTGCTGGGCGAACAGCTCGGCCTGCGCGTCCGACCAGGCGATGGTTGCCGGATCGGATTCGTCTTCGAGGGCCTGGTAGGGATCGGGGACGGTGATGCCGTGCAGCACGTCGGCGTGGTCGGTACGGGGAGCGGTCGGGTATTGCGTCACGTCAGCCGACCATACCCACCGGCGAATCTCGCAGAGCACGGGTTGCCCCCCATCGCCGGGCGCTGGCCGCAAGCCTGGCCCGACTAAGGTCAGGGGCATGAGCCAGCCTCCGCAGATGCGCGTCTCGATGCCCGACGACAAGATCCCCGGAGTCTTCGCGGACTTCGTCAGCGTCTGGCATACCGCCGACGCGTTCACCTTCGACTTCGCGGCGCTGAGCCGTCCGCCCAGCAGGGTGGAAGGCGAGGACGGTACGCCGGTGACCCAGGCGCAGGCGCAGGTGGTGGCCCGGGTCCGCGTCCCGCCGAGCCAGGTGTTCGAGATCATGAAGGCACTCGAGCGCCAGCTGACCGCCTGGGAGGGCGAAACGGGCCGCCGCCCCCGCCAGTCCCCACCGTCCGCTGAGTCTTAGTCAGGAAAGTAGGCGGCGCAGCACCGTTCGTTCGGTGACGGTCCAGGCTGTGGTCGTCAGCAGGTAGAGCCCGGCGGCGAGCGGGACGATCGCTGCGATCAGCACCGTCCCGAACGGCAGCAGGCGGATCAGACTGGCAGCGGGCGTGTCCGCCGGTGGTGACGGCATCAGCCGCCGAGTAGTAACCGCGGCGACCCCCATCAGCAGGACGAAGAGCGCGGCGAAAACGAGCAGATCGGTCCCGGCCACGTCGAGGAGCCTGGCACCGAGCGGCACTCCGGCGAGCGTGCTCGTCAGCAGAACATTCGCCTGCCCGCTGACCTCAGTGGTCAAAAACAGCCCGTACAGCACCATGAACACCGGTGCCTGGGCCAGCGCAGGCAGGCAACCAGCCAGCGGTGACGTGCCTTCCCGCTGATACAGCGCGGTGAGCTCCAGCCGGAGCCGTTCCGGGTTGTTGCGGTACTTCTTGTGTAGTTCTCGCAGCTTAGGCCCCAGTGCAGCCCGCGCCAGTTCGCCGCGTTGCTGGGCCACGCCGAGCGGTACGAGGACGGCTCGGATGGCCATGGTAAGGACGACGATCGCGGCGGCGGCGCTGGCCGGTCCGAGCAGCGGGGCGAAGAACGTGGCAAGAGCAGTGACAGCTGTGTAGAGCACGCCGATGGCAGCAGCCAACGGAGGAAACGAGTACATGGAGGTAGACCCCTCGTCGACGGGAATGGATGAGGACGACGAGTTGGGGCCGCAGCTAGCGAGCGAATGCTAGGCGACCCCGGCCCGGACGGATGGGGCTCGAGGGCGGGGACGCCCTGCCGCGGCCGGGTCGCAGAGCGTGAGAAAGACCGTGCGCTCGCCGCGCTGCCGCACGGCGGACGCGGCCAGCGGACCCGCGCCCGGAACGGCGAGCACGGCGACCACCATGGCCAGCAGCAGAGCTGCCGCAGCCGTCGTGGCCAGGCTGGCCAGACCCGCCAGACTGCCGGTGAGCTCGACGGCTGCGCTGAACTGACCGACGAGCAGCAGGATCACTGCCAGCACAGCAGTCAGCCTACCCGGACGGGTGATTGCCGATCTCGGGCTAACTCACGTGACTGACTCGTCGGTGATCAGACGCCAGCTGTCAGGAAGACCCCGGACGGTGACTTGGTTGCCCTTGGCCATGACATTCACGGTGACCTCACCCAGTCGAAGGTCGTTGAGTGCGAGCGTGCCCCAGCGTTCCGGTATCCGCGAGGCAACCTTCAGCGTATGGGCGGGAACGTGCGGTTCGAGCCCGAGGAAGGCCCGCACGAGCAGCAGTGGCGCCGCGCTCGCCCACGCCTGAGGCGAACACGACGTCGGATACGGGATAGGCGTTCCGAACTCGGATCGCGAAAAGCCACAGAAGAGCTCGGGCAGTCGTCCGTCAAACACTGCCGCCGCATCGAGCAACCCGGTGGCGAGCCGCTCGGCGAGTTCCACCGCGCCCGGTAGGTGCCGGTAGCGGAGCAGGCCCGCGACAGCGATCGATGTGTCGTGCGGCCAGACCGATCCATTGTGGTAGCTCATCGGGTTGTAAGCGCCCATTGACGCCGCGAGGGTACGCAGGCCGTAGCAGGTGTCCATGTCCTCACTGGCCAGCCGTTCGATCAACACTGCAGCATGTTCGTCGAGGGCGATGCCTGACCACAGGCAGCGGGCGGAATTGCTGGTCAGCGCGTCGACGGGGTTTTTGGCACTATCCAGCGCCACTGCGTACCACCCCTTGTCGGGCAGCCAGTACGCCTCGGCGAACCTGCTGCGCAGATCTCTGGCCCGGGATCGGAGCCGTTTCGCTTCCGCCGGGTCGCCGTACGCCTCGGCAAGCTCGGCGCGAGCGAGCCATGCTGCGTAGACGTAGCCCTGCACCTCGCACAAGGCGATCGGCGGGATCGCCAGTCGACCCGACGCGTCGTTGATGCCGTCGACGCTGTCCTTCCACCCCTGATTGGCTAAGCCCCGGTCGGTCGCCCGCTCGTACTCGACGAAGCCGTCGCCGTCACGGTCACCGAAGTTGTCGATCCAAGCGAGTGCAGCGTCCGCGGCAGGAATCAGCTGCCGCACGGTTTGCTCGTCGGCACCCCAACGTCTGGACTCACCCAACAGCGCCACGAACATCGGGGTGGCGTCGACCGTGCCGTAGTAGTGGCTGCCGCCGAGCACCTCCGTGCTGGCTGGGCCCCTACGTAGTTCGTGCAGGATCCGCCCCGGTTCTTCCTCCGTGATGGGGTCAACCTTCGTGCCCTGCACCTCCGCGAGCCTCTCGAGAGTGCCGAGTGCGAGTTCGACGTCGAGCGGCAGCGCCATCCAGGCGGTGACTAGACTGTCCCGGCCGAACAGCGTCATAAACCATGGGGCGCCGGCCGCGGTGTAGGGCCGTCGCCCGGGTTCTTCGTCATGGATCTGGAGGATCCCCAGGTCGGTCTTCGACCGCTGCAACACCCGGGTCACGAGTGAATCGTCGGACACCACTGTGGTGCTACCACTTCGCCACGCCTCGATTTTTCGCGCGGGTGCGCTGGTCTCCAGTCCCTCACCGCCGTGGAACCACTCCCGCATACGCTGGTCCGTCAGTGTCGGCTGCGCCACGATCTCCGCCCTCCAGCTGTCGCGGGGAGGGATGACGACCCGCCAGCTCATTGAGCCGGGCATGACGATGGGCTGGCCTGAGGCCGTGATCGACAGAGCGCGGTTGCTGTCGGAGGCGTCTCGCAGCAACAGCTCGTTGCCCGCCACCGTTGCGGTAGCGCTGCCAGCCGGCGACCTGCCTCCTTTGACGGCGAACAAGTCCGCGAAGTCGGCGTCGGCGTTGATCACTAACGTGATGGCGGTGGCCTCGCGGCCCACATTATCGATCGTGATGGTCTCCCGCAGCCCGTCGGCGACTAAGCGCTCCCGAACGACCAGCAGCGTGCTGTCGGCCGCCCCAGGCCGGGGAGCCTGGCGGAGGACGAAGCGGGCCGCGAACGCCTCAGGCGTCAGGACCGTCATCGACAACGGCGTCTGGCCGTCGAGCCGCAGCTCCCAGGTCGAGATGAACCGGGTGTCGCGCAGGAAGAAGCCATGCGTAGTTCCTGGATGGATGTCGCCGGTGCGCTCGGACAGGCAGAACGTGCTGCCCTCGATAAGCGTGACGGTGTCCGTGGCGCTCACGACAGGCACCGGCTCGGTCCCGTTGAGCATGTTGGCGCGGCCGTCGGACGTCATGCCACGCCCCGTGGCACTTGGAGCGCAGCACCGTCGTGGAGGCGCCTTGTGCGCATATCACTGGCCTGATGCTCGAGTACTGACCGGTAGACCGCCTCGTAGCCGGCGGCTAGTTGATCCACGTTGAAATGCTTGGCGACATGAGCCCGACAAGCCGCCGGGTCGATAGAGGAGGCCTCGCGCACCGCGCCGGCAAGCTGGGCGGGCTCGTCGCAGATGAGACCAGTCACCTTGTCCACCACAACCTCAGGCACAGCCCCGGCACGCAACGCCACGACCGGCGTGCCACATGCCATGGCCTCGATCATCACCATACCGAACGGTTCCTCCCAACGAACCGGGAACAGCAGGCATCTGGCCGAGGCAAGTAGCGCCCGTTTGGCCGACGCGTCGGCTACACCGAAGACGTGGTCGCGAGCGGTCAACCGCGGGCGGACCTCCCGTTCGAAGTACTCCTTCTCTGCCGGCTCGCCACACTTGCCCGCCAGGACAAGCGGTAAGTTCGCTGCGTGCGCGGCGTCCAGGGCCAGGTGAGGTGCCTTGTGCGGGTGAAACCTACCGAGGAAGAGCGCGTATTCGTGCTTCTCCGGCTGGAAAGGCCAGTCGTCGACGCGCAGCGCGTTGTGCACCGTGCCGGCCCAGTTCAGCTCGGGTGCGAGCATCCGCTGCCGCTCGCTGATCGCCACCAGATGGACGTCCGATTGCAGCGCGCGGTAGTAGCGCTCCAGGTCAGCGTCGACCGGCCCGTGGACGGTGACGACGGTCGGAATATCACGGCTGCGGTAGCCCATAGCGTTGAGCGGACCGGCAAACGTATGGTCATGGACCACGTCTACAGCATCGGTGGCGAGCAGGCGCTCGACCGCTCGCCGGATCAGGAGAGCGTGGACGACTTCCGGGTAAGGGTCTCCGAGACGCTCCGGGATTATGCGCTCCCACAGCGGCACGAACTCAGCGGACGTCCGTGGCTCACCAGCGCCTAGGAGGGTGACCCGGTGACCACGGGCGACAAGGGCGTCGGCGAGCTCAGCGACGACGGCCTCGACGCCGCCGTACGCCTTCGGTGGCACTTCGTAGTAGGGCGGCGCGGCCAGTACGATGTGGAGTGGATGCGGTCCAGCGTGACGGACTGGCTGGTGGAGTACGCGTGGAATCGGAACTTCCGTCGTCGTGCGCGAAGTAACGAACGTGCCACTCATGTGCGCTCCTGGAGGTGGTGACACTCGAATAAGGGAGTGCTAAATATCCGCTCTGCCGCAGGTAAACCCGTTGCAACCGGACTGCTCTTACCAGACTTGTATTTGTCGAACGAGTGTTCGATACTGGTGTCATGGCGGTTGTTTCTCTCGTCGAGGTGCCGGGCTCCAGCGGTAGTGCACCTGTGGCCGAGCCGATTCCGGTGCTGCCCGCACTCCAGGGGCTGCTGCCGGGCGGGTTGCCGCGCGGTCAGGTGGTCGCCGTCGACGCACCGGGAGGGCTGCCGCTCGCGCTGGTGGCCGGCGCGGTTCCGGCCGGCGACCCCACCGTCGATCTGTGGTGCGGTGTGGTCGGGCTGCCCGAGTGTGGAGTGCTGGCGGCAGCCGGCATGGGGGCGAATCTCGATCGGCTGATTCTTGTCGAGCAGCCGGGGGAGCGCTGGGCCGACGTGGTTGCCACGCTGCTGCCGGCGACCAGGGTGGTGCTGGTTCAACCACCCGCGCCGCCGCCCATCGGGGTCATCCGGCGGCTGACCGCGGTGGCCCGACAGCACGGTGCAGCCCTTGTGGTGATCGGGTCATGGGAGGGTGCGCGCCTGCGCCTACAGGTGACCTCGTCGCTGTGGACAGGCCTCGAGCACGGTTACGGCCACCTGCAGGGCCGCCGGGTGAAAGTGGTCGCCGACGGGCGGGGCGCCGGC
>JASLBX010000021.1 GCA_030146385.1 Jiangellaceae bacterium
ATGACCGTCTCTGGACACAAGCTCGGCGGGCCGGTGGGTTCCGGTGCATTGCTGGTCCGGCGGGACGCCGATCTGGTGCCAGTTCAGCACGGCGGCGGCCAGGAGCGTGAGATCCGGTCCGGGACGCTCGACGCTGCGTCGATCGCCGGCTTCGCAACGGCGGTAGAGGCGGTCGCGACGAGCCGGTCCGAGCGGGCGTCCCGCCTCGGTGAGCTGCGCGAGGCACTGGTGCGTGGGGTGCTGGAGGCGGTGCCCGACGCCGTGGTCAATGGCCCGGACGACGACCGGCAGCGGCTGCCCGGCATCGCCCACGTGTCGTTCCCCGGCTGCGAGGGCGACGCGATGATGATGCTGCTCGACGCGCAGGGCATCGATTGTTCGACCGGCTCGGCGTGCGCGGCTGGAGTCCCGGAGCCGTCCCACGTGCTGCTGGCCATGGGCGCCGATCCGCTGCGGGCGCGCAGCTCGCTGCGGTTCTCCCTCGGGCATTCCTCGACACGCGCGGACGTTGACAGCCTGGTAGCCGCCATCGGTCCGGTCGCGGAGCGGGCCCGGGCGGCGGGATACATGAACGTGAAGGGTTCGTAAGTTGCGAGTACTAGCCGCCATGTCCGGCGGAGTCGACTCGGCCGTCGCGGCGGCTCGATGCGTCGACGCCGGTCACGACGTCACGGGCGTCCACCTGGCCCTGTCGTCCAACCCCCAGTCATTCCGCAGCGGAGCCCGGGGGTGCTGCACTCTCGAGGACTCGCGGGACGCCCGGCGCGCGGCCGACGTCCTCGGCATCCCGTTCTACGTGTGGGATCTCGCCGAGCGGTTCCGCGCAGACGTCGTGGACGACTTCGTGTCCGAGTACTCCGCCGGACGGACGCCCAACCCGTGCCTGCGGTGCAACGAGAAGATCAAGTTCGCCGCGGTGCTGGACCGGGCTCGGGCGCTGGGCTTCGACGCGGTCTGCACCGGTCACTACGCCCGGATCGTCGACGGGCCGGAAGGGCGCGAACTGCACCGGGCGGTCGACCCGGCCAAGGACCAGTCGTACGTCCTCGGCGTGCTGACCGCAGAGCAGCTCGCCGGTGCGATGTTCCCGCTGGGCGGGTCGCTGAAATCGGACATCCGGGCCGAAGCGGCGGAACGCGGCTTGGCCGTGGCCAAGAAGCCGGACAGCCACGACATCTGCTTCATCGCCAACGGCGACACGGGCGGCTTCCTGCGCGACCGGCTCGGTGCGGCGCCGGGTGAGATCGTCGACGAGGACGGGGCCGTGGTGGGATTGCACGACGGCGCGTACGCGTACACGGTTGGGCAGCGGCGCGGGCTGCGGCTCGCCCGGCCGGCAGCGGACGGCAAACCGCGTTACGTGCTCGACATCTCGCCGGTGAACAACCGGGTGACGGTCGGGCCGGCGGAGTCGTTGGACGTGAACGAAGTGGTCGGGACGCACGCCCGGTGGTGCGGGCCGGCACCCGACGGACTGATCGAGTGCGAGGTCCAGTACCGGGCCCATGGTGCGGCGGTGCCGGCCGCGGCGCGCTACGACGGCTCCGCGGTGACGGTTAGCTTCGCCGACGCCCAGCGCGGCGTGGCCCCCGGCCAGTCGATCGTCCTGTACGACGGCACCCGCGTCATCGGCTCCGCCACCATCGACCGCACCGCCTAATCCGCTGATCATCGGCACTTTCCGGCTGTATCGCACGGGAACTGCCGATGATCACGGGCCGGCTAATTCCGGCGACTGATGACGACCCACGCTGTCCGGACGAGGATCTGCAGGTCCAGCACGGGTGACCAGTTGGCCAGGTAGTGCAGGTCGTGACCGAGCTTGTACTCCGGATCGGTGTGGTAGTGCCCGTACACCTGGGCCAGCCCGGTGATACCCGGTGGCACCTGGTGGCGGCGTCCGTACCCGGGGATCTGCTGCTCGTACGCCTGCAATTCCTCCGGTCGCTCGGGACGCGGGCCGACGATCGACATCTCGCCGCGCGCTACGTTCCACAGCTGTGGCAGCTCGTCGAACCGGGTCTGGCGGATCCAGCCCATCCCGCGGACGACACGCGGGTCGTTGACCGAGGCTTGGACGGGGTCGCCTTCGGCCTCGGCGCCCATCCGCATTGAGCGGAACTTCAGCATCCGGAACGGCTTGCCGTCCTTGCCGGCGCGGAGCTGGACGAACAGTAGCGGACGTCCGACAACGACCGCCACGTATGCGGTGGTGAAAGCCAGGACGGGCAGCGTGACCGGCAACGTCAGCAGGAGAATCGCCAGGTCGAGGTAGCGCTTGATCCGGGCCTGGGACGGCCGCAGCACGTGGCTCGACAGCGCAACGAACGGGATTCCGCCAATCTCTCCGATGCTGCGGAGACCGAGGAGCGAGTCGTGCGCGCTGACTACCTGCAGGGCTCGGACGCCTGCCTTCTCCAGGCGAGCCAGCGGGCCCGCGTACAGCTCTTCCAGGTACCGCCCGTCGAGCAAGAGAACGTCCGTCGCTGCCAGCGTCTCGACGTGCTTCTCCAGGTCGTCCACCGACGGACACGAGCCAGTTATCTGCAGTGGCTCACCGGTTTCGATCAGGTGGCGGGTCGCGAGGTCCACACCTCGGTCGTCGCCGACGAGTAGCACGCGTGGGGGTCCCTGGTACCGAAGCCGGAGCCAGCGGGACAGCCGCCGGTTCCCTGCCAGGCCCAGTGGGGCGATCAGGGCGTAAACCAGCAGGATGCTTCGGGGGATCAGGAACTCGCCGAGCAACCAGCTGGCCAGACCGGCGATCAGCGAGCTGAGCCACACCAGCATCACGATCTTGGGTAAGCCTGAGCGGGTGCCTAGCCTTGGCTTCCGGTCATAAATGCCGAAGACGTAGAACACCACGAGATGCAGGGCGGTGATGATTGCGTACGACCACCAGTACCGGGGGAGGTGGGCCCACGCATTGAAGTCGGGACGGACCAAGCTCATCAGCCCGGTCACGGCGAGCAGCGTCAGGTAGATGACCGCGACGTCGGCCAGGTGCAGCAGGCGGATGCCGCGGTCGTTCAGCGCCTGAATGACGCGGATGCGCGTGGTCGCCCACCGGTCGGCTGAGGTCACCGTGGCATGGTAATCGCCGTCACGACGTGATCGCGGTCAGGGGACCGCGGTGTGGGGGACGGCGGTCAGGACGCGACGAAGTCGGCCACCCTCGATACGACCTCGGGATCACGCAAAATGCGCTGATGCCCCAGACCGTCGGTACTCACCAGGTGTGCGCTCGGCCAGGCGGCGGCGATCTGCTCGGCTTGCGCGAACGCCACTTCCTTGTCCCGCTGATCGTGGACGATCACGGTCGGCGGCATACCGGCCCCGACCCCGAGCACATCGAAGTCGCCGATCGGGCGGACCAGCATCGTCTCGACCCGGCGGAGCATCGCCTGGCGGGTCCGGTCGGTGAACCCCAGCAGCCCTGCCATCTCCTCGATGTACGGGACGGGCCCGATGGTCGGCGCGATCAGCGCGAGGCGCTGCGGTGTTGCCAGCCCGTCCCTGATCGACCAGGCGGTTGTGGCGGCACCCAGCGAGTGAGCCACGATAGCCGCCGGTGGGCCGTACGCTTTGACGACGCCCTGCAGCGCCTCCATCATCTCCAGCCCTGTCGACCGGCGCGGGCCGTGCCGTCCAGGCCCGGACTCGCCGTGGCTAGGTGCGTCGAAGGCGATGACCTGGTGGCCGCGCGCCGCGAGTGGTTCGACGAACGCGCCGAGTTGGCCGCGCCACCCTCCCCAGCCGTGCACCAGGTAGATCGGCGGCCCATCTCCCCACGCCTCGGCCACCATGCGCCGGTCGCCCGGGAGCGTGACGGTCGTAAGGTCGTTCGGTGGCGCGGTCAGTCCAGGGATGGGACGGTCGTCGCGGCGCCGCCCGGTGCCGGCCGGCAGCGTGCACCAGATCCGGGTGGCGAGCCGTCCGGCGACGGCGGGTGCTGCCCGGTCGAGGATGGCGAAAGTGCTCCGCAGGGCAGCGAGCCGGGCTGTGCCGCGAAACGAACGAACGGTCGTGCTATTCCGTACTGGCACTGTGGCCGTGCTGGTCATGGTGGATCCCCTCAGTTGATGTCGGACGTGGGTCGGGCAGCGTCGAGCAGGGTCTCGAACGACCGCCGGGCATGCTCCTCGGCCGCCGAGTCGCCGAGCAGCCGGTACGAGTGGTAGAAGCTGAGCATCACTCCGTGCAAGGCGGATGCGAATAGGGCCGGATCGGCGTCGAGGCGGAACTGCCCCTCGTTGATTCCGGTACGGAAGACCTGTGCGATGGTCTCCTGAAGGTCGGTGTGATCGCGGACGAGCTGGTCACGAACCGCACCAGGGCGATCGTCGTACTCGGCCGCCGCCTTGACGAACAGGCAGCCGCCCGGCATGCGGGCGCGTCCGCACGTAACCCAATGCTCGAACAGTGCCCGCACCCGGGGCTCGCCGCGGGGGGCAGCGAGGGCGGGACGGATGACGGCGTCGATGAACTCCTCGCGCGCCTGGGCCAGCACTTGAAGCTGGAGCGACTCCTTCGACTTGGCGTGCGCGAACAGCCCGCTCTTGGACATGCCGGTGGCGCTGGCCAGCTCACCGATGGTGAGCCCGGACAGGCCGACTCGCGCGGCGGTCTCCACGCCGTGATGCAGGATGGCCTGCCGAGTGGCATCGCCCTTGCTCATGACGACGAGAATAGTACGACCGTTCGTCCTTGTCCAGCCACTAACAACGGTGCGTTACGCATCACGTTAGGGTCAGACTCCGTGACGTACCCCTGGGGCATCGGCGTGGCGACCGGTATCGGATCGCTGCCATATGACGACCCGGACGAGGCTGCCCGCGTCGTTACCGGCGAGCTGCCGGATTTTCCGCACCTTCCCGAACTGCCGAGACGCGGGGCCGGTGCGGACATGATCGGGCGGACGGCGTCGCTGCTGGTCGACTTGCACGTCGACCTTCAGCCGTCCGGGTGGCGCCTGACAGACCGTGCCGGTGCGGAGGAGCGGCGGGCCCGGTCGATGCTGCACACCGATCTCGACGCGCTCGAGATCGCCGCCCTGGGATACGCCGGGCCGTTGAAGGTCCAGGTTGCCGGCCCCCTGACGCTCGCCGCCTCGATCGAGCGTCCTCGCGGAGACCGGGCGGTCGCCGACTACGGTGCCAGGCGCGATCTGGCACAGTCGCTGGCCGAGGGTGTGCGCGAGCACATGGCCGACGTGGCGAAGCGGGTACCAGGGGCGCAGCTCGTCATCCAGGTCGACGAGCCGTCTCTGCCCGCGGTGCTGGCGGGAGCGGTCCCGACGTCGAGCGGATTCGGTCGGCTGCGGGCGGTTGACTCAAGCGAGGGCGAGCAGTTGGTCGCTGAGGTGCTTCGGGCCGCGGGGGAGTGGCCCGTAGTGCACTGTTGCACCGCCGACGTGCCGGTGCAGATCCTCCAGCGGGCCGGCGCGTCCGCCGTGTCGCTGGACGTGGGCCTGCTGACCGGCGCCGCTCTCGACGGGATCGCGGAGGCCATCGACAGTGGGCTCGCGCTCTGGCCGGGCGTCGTCCCGTCCCAGCGTCCCGACCACATGCCGTCCGATCGGGACCTGGTCGAACGGCTCGAGCGGCTGTTCGTACGGCTGGACGCCGACCCGGTCGAGCAGGCGGTGCGGACGGTCGTCACGCCGGCGTGTGGACATGCCGGCGCCGACGTGGGCTGGGCGCGGGACGCCTACCGGCTGGCCCGCGACTCGGCGAAAGAATTCGCTGAGCATGTCGGTGCGGCCGGGTAGCGTCTGAGAATGTGACGACGCAGGACGCTGAGCCGACCGGTGCGGCTGAGGTCCCGGCAGAGGTCCGGGAGAGGCACGCCGACCTGGTCGAGCAGGTTGAAGAGCACCGGTACCGGTACTACGTGCTGGACCGGCCGGTCATCGCGGACGCGCAGTTCGACGCCTTGTTCCGTGAGTTGGAGGAGCTCGAAGAGCAATACCCGGCACTGCGCACGCCCGACTCTCCGACGCAGAAGGTAGCGAGCACCTACTCCACGGACTTCGCGGCCGTCGAGCACCTGACCCGGATGGAGAGCCTCGACAACGCCTTCACCGAGGAAGAGTTGGTCGCGTGGGCGCAGCGGGTCGAGCGTGAGGTCGGGACGGGCGCTGAGTACCTGTGCGAGCTGAAGGTCGACGGCCTCGCGATTAACCTCGTCTACGAGCGCGGACGACTGGTGCGCGGCGCCACGCGGGGTGACGGACGAACGGGTGAGGACGTCACTCAGAACATCAAGACGATTGACGGCGTCCCACACCGGTTGACGGGCGACGACGTGCCGCCGCTGCTCGAGGTTCGCGGCGAGGTCTACTTCCCGGTGGAGGACTTCGAGGCGCTCAACGCGCAGCTCGTGGAGGCCGGCAAGGCACCGTTCGCCAACCCGCGCAACACGGCGGCGGGATCACTGCGGCAGAAGGATCCGCGGGTGACGGCCAACCGCCGGCTTCGCATGGTGTGTCACGGCATCGGCAAGCGCGACGGCTACGAGCTCACGCGCCAGTCCGACGCGTACGACGCGCTGCGCCGGTGGGGTCTGCCGGTCAGCGACCGGGTACGGGTTGTCAAGACGCTCGAAGAGGTTCAGGAGTACGCGGCCTACTACGATGAGCACCGGCATTCGGTCGAGCACGAGATCGATGGGGTCGTCGTCAAGGTCGACCAGATCGATTTGCAGCGCCAGTTGGGGTCCACGTCCCGGGCGCCTCGGTGGGCGATTGCGTTCAAGTATCCGCCCGAGGAGGTCAACACCAAGCTGCTCGACATTCGGGTCAATGTCGGGCGCACCGGCAGGGTGACCCCGTACGGCGTGATGGAGCCGGTCAAGGTGTCCGGTTCGACGGTCGAGAACGCCACGCTGCACAACGCCCATGAGGTCAAACGCAAGGGCGTCTTGATCGGCGACACGGTCGTGCTGCGCAAGGCGGGCGATGTCATCCCAGAGATCATGGGGCCAGTCGTCGACCTGCGCGACGGCACCGAGCGCGAGTTCGTCATGCCCACCGAATGTCCTGCCTGTGGCACACCGCTGGCCCCGACCAGGGAGAGCGACGTCGACATCCGCTGCCCGAACGCGCGGAGTTGTCCGGCGCAGTTGCGCGAGCGGCTGTTCCACCTGGCCGGGCGGGGCGCATTCGACATCGAGGTGATGGGGTGGGAAGCCGCCTCCGCGCTGCTCGACGCGGGCGTCGTCCACGACGAAGGCGACGTGTTCGACCTGACTGCCGACCGGTTGATCGGCATCCCCATGTTCACCCGTGCGGCGACCAAGGCCGAGCGCGAAGCCGGCCGCGGTGAGCGGGTGCTCAGTGCCAACGGCGAGCGCCTGCTGACCAACCTCGAATCGGTGAAGTCGCAGCCGCTGTGGCGCGTGCTCGTCGCGCTGTCGATCCGCCACGTAGGCCCGACCGCGGCCCGCGCCCTGGCGATGGCCTTCGGGTCGCTGGACGCGATCGAGGAGGCCGCCTCCAGCGGTGAGGCCGGCGAGGCGCGGCTAGCAGTGGTCGAAGGCGTAGGCCCGACCATCGCGGCGTCCCTGCGCGAGTGGTTCGAGGTCGACTGGCATCGCGAGATCGTGCGCAAGTGGCGCGCCGCCGGCGTCCGGATGGCCGACGAGCGGGACGAGTCGGTGCCGCGTACGTTGGAGGGCCTGACGGTTGTCGTGACGGGTTCGCTGTCCGGGTTCTCGCGAGACGAGGCGAAGGAGGCCATCCTGGCCCGCGGCGGCAAGGCGTCCGGCTCGGTCTCGAAGAAGACCTCATTCGTGGTCGCTGGCGAGAGCGCTGGTTCCAAGCTCGACAAGGCGATCGAGCTGGGCGTGCCGGTGCTGGACGAAGCCGGATTCCGCACCCTGCTCGAGTCTGGCCCGGACGCCGTGTCCACGTCCTGAGCCGGTCGGACGGGCTCAAGCGCCAAGCCAGGCCAGTACGGCCATCACGCGGCGGTGATCGTCCTCCGACGGTGGCAGGTCCAGCTTGGTGAGGATCGAGGAGACGTGCTTCTCGACCGCGCCTTCGGAAATGACGAGCCTGCGGGCGATCGCCGAGTTGGTGCGTCCCTCGGCCATCAAGCCGAGCACCTCCCGCTCGCGCGCGGTGAGCTCGTCCAGCGGATCGCTGCGGCGTCGGGCGAAAAGCTGAGCCACCACTTCGGGGTCGAGGACGGTGCCGCCCGAAGCGACCCGCTCGAGTGCGTCCGAGAGCTCGGCCAGGGCGGACACCCGGTCCTTGAGCAGGTAGCCCACGCCGCCCGTACCGTCGGCGAGCAGGTCGCTCGCGTACGACTCCTCGACGTACTGCGACAGCACGAGCACCCCTGTCCCGGGCACCTGGCGCCGCGCTTCGATCGCCGCCCTGAGTCCCTCATCGGTGTGCGACGGGGGCATTCGCACGTCGACCACGGCGACGTCGGGCCGGTGCTTCACGACGGCGGCGATCAGTGCGTGACCGTCGCCCACCGCGTCGGCGATGGTGCAGCCGGCCTCGGTCAACAGCCGGACGAGCCCCTCGCGGAGAAGCACCGAATCTTCGGCGAGCACGACGCGCATGCCGGTGACGCTATCGGGTTGCGGCGAGCCGACTGGGCCGCCCCACTAGGAGTGTCGGTGCCGTACCACCCGCACGCGCCTGGTGCGGCACCCACAGGCCTGCTGAACGTGATCGAACGGTTCGCCGAGGGAGAACTGCGGCGCGGGAATTGAGTCGACCAGACTCAAGTTATGCCGAATGTCAGTGGCTGACCAGCTACTACATCCAAGGAGGAGCACATGACTACTTTGACGCTGCGCCGTCGGTTCGACCCGTTCGCCGAGTTCGACTCGCATTTCCGCTCCGTGGCGGTGCCGGAGATCGGCATGGGGTTCCGGCCGGCCGCCGAGGTTGTCCGCGAGGGTCAGGACGCCCTGATCCGGCTGGAGCTGCCGGGTATCGATCCCGAGAAGGACGTCACGGTCGAGGTCGAGAACGGCGCGCTCGTGGTCAAGGGCGAGCGCTGCGACGAGCGGTCTGAGGAGAGCAACGGCCGGCGGCTGCGCGAGGTGCGGTACGGCTCGTTCCGGCGGGCGTTCCAGCTGCCGTCGCACGTCACCGACGCCGACCTGACCGCCACCTACGACGCCGGCGTGTTGACCGTCAAGGTCGCCGGCGCCTACGCGGGCGCGACGCCGACCCGCATCCCGGTGACCACCAACGGCGCCACCGGAGAGCTCAAAGCCGCCTAACGGTCAGCGAGTCAGCGTCAGCTCGAAGGCCTCAACCCAGCGCGCGGGGTCGACATCGGACGACGGTCGGCCCCGCAGCTGCGTGGCGCAGTCGTCGATGGTGCTGGCGAGCAGGTCGTACATCATCGTGTCTGGGTCCGGGATGCACGCCCGGGCGATGCCCTGCACCGCGCACCTCACCGCGCTCGGGCCAGCGTGGCGGCGGAATCCCTTCGTCGAGATCCGCATACCACGCGTGAACCGGTGAGCCCACTTGGTCGCGTGCGGCACCTCGTCGAGCGCCCGGCGGCTGGTCGCGGAAAGATCGTCCGCGGGCCGTCCGTCGAGGTCGGCGAGAATCCGCTCCGACGTCAGGATCGCCACAGCCAGCACCCGCTGGCGCTCCGCGGATGCCACCGGCAACGCGGTACGCGCAGCATGCAGCGCGATCGTCGCGTCGATTCTCAGGTCATTGCCGGTCAATCCGATCACTGACGGGATCAGCTGGGCGAGCCGGGGCCGGGCGTCGTCCGACGTGAAGTCGTTGACGAGCCGGGCCATCGTGGCGAGCAGCGGATGCGTGCAGCTCGGATGGTCGCTCCATCGCTCACCAGCGAGGTACGACGCGAACTCCATGAAGCACGCGCCCTTCTTCGGGTTGCGATGCTTGCCGCGA
>JASLBX010000027.1 GCA_030146385.1 Jiangellaceae bacterium
TAGCGCGGGACCAGGTCCTTGACGTAGCCGGTGAACAGGTGGCCGTAGTGCGGCAGCCCGTTGGCGAACGGCGGCCCGTCATAGAAGACGTACTCATTCGAGCCCTGCTCGCCAGCGGCCCGCTGCTCGACGCTGGCCTCGAACGTCTTGTCGCTCGCCCAGTGGTCGAGGACCTTGCGCTCGACCGCCGGCAGGTCGGGGCTGGCCGAGACGCCGGTTGCCGGCGCGTCGTGCATCGGATAGGCCATCGGTGGTCGTTCTCCTCGCTCGCAAATCCCTGCATTGCTGCGAGGACGAGCGCGAACGCGCCCGCGGTACCACCTCGCTTGGCCGGGACGATCGCCCGACCCGCTCGTTGGCCGGCTGTGACGGGCCGGACCCGTCCGGTTCTACTGAGGCTGAAGCCCGTTCTTCCGGAGGCTCACCGGTGATAGCCGGGTCAACGCCTGTGCCCTGGAAGGGTACCCGATGCGCGCCGTCCACCCCAAGATCATGTGGCCCAGCCTTGCGCGACTCATCGGTGGACCGGGGCGACGCGGGGCCTCAGGATCTCGGCTTGATAGTCGCAGGAAGTTGTGCAACTGGACCGCGGCCGAGATCACGCAGCCGGGAACGAAACCGACCTGGCCGGTGACCAACGCGTACACGATCCAGACCGGCTGGACGCCGGCGCCGAGCAGCCACGCCCACCACTGCTTCCGGCCGGCCGCCCACAACGCGACGACTTGAAGGCCGGTCAGGACCCAGGCCCAGTAGAGAGGTGCGCCGAGGCGCGTGTCGGTCGTCCATGCCGACCAGACGACGAGAACGCAGCCACCCGAGCTGAGCGCGGCCGCGACGGCGAGTCGGTGGCCGCGGTCGTCGCGGCGAAGGGTCGGCTGCGATCTCATGGCTGAGAAGCTACGGCCGCCACAGATCCAGTCGCGTCGCCAGGACGAACCATTCCGCTTCGGCGGCCCAGTGGTTAGTTCGGACCACGCCCGACGGTCATACGAGGTCGTGCTCGTGGGCGAACGACGTGGCGGCCGACCTGGACGTGACGCCGATCTTCCGGAAGATGTTGCTGAGGTGGCGTGCCACCGTGTGTTCGCTGATGAACAACTCGGCCGCGATCTCGCGGTTCGATTTCCCGACGGCCACGAGCCGCAGGACCTCGGCCTCACGGGCGGTCAGGCCGCCTGGAAGCTGGGCTTCCTTTGCGAGTAGCGCGTCGACCCGGGTGACGTCCGGTGCGGCGCCCAGGGTGGCAAATGCTGCCCGAGCGGCCTCGAATTCGAGCGCTGCGGTCGCCTCGTCACCTAGCTGCCTCGCAGCGAGCCCGATGAGCACTCTCGTCTCCGCCGTCTCATAGGGGCATGACAGCTCGCGGCTGATCGTGCCTGCTTCCTTCAATACATGCAGCGCCTTCTGCGCCTCGCCGCGGCTCAGCAGCACCGCACCGTTCGCTGTGCCGGCCATGGCTTGCAGCAGGCGCGAGCCGGTCTGTTCGGCGAGTTGGCCGAGCCGGTCCGCAGATGCGGCGGCGTCGTGCAGTTCGCCACGCTCCAGCTCGGCTCGGACATGGGCGGCCAGCAGCTGTCCGTGCTGCAGCGGCATGCCGCTACCTGCGGCGACGGCTATCCGCAACGCGGTAGCCGCCCGATCGGCGTCCCCGTGTGCCAGGTATAACAGCGCCAGCCCTGGTTGCGGATCGCGGCCGAGCTGATGCGCACGCCGGAACGCCTCCTCGGCGGCCGCGTAGTCACCCTTCCGCCGCCTGATCTCACCCGCGACGTACTGCCCGTCGGCCACCAGGTAATCACCGAACGGCGCGAGCTCTTGCGTGGCGCGGATCGCCTGTGCCTCCGCGGCGATCCATTCACCGCGCAGTGACTGCACCTCGCACTGGTGAAGCCGGCAGAGCCCGGGGTACCAGCTCTCCCGCCCATGTTGCTCGCACCACTGGACGGCGAGGTCGGTCCACTCGGCCGCCCGGCGGAGGTCGCCAAGCTCGTGGCAGGTGTAGAGGAGCAAGCAGTAGACCCAGCCGGTCGCGAATGGGCTGAGCTCGTCGCTGAGCACGGCGACCAGCGCCTCATCCATCCGATCCAGGCCGGCCCGGACGTCACCACGGGCGACGAGGATCCGGCCTTGACTGGCCAGGCCCAGCCCTTCGAGGTCGTGCTCCGAGAAGCGGCGACCGGCCTCGGTGGCCTGGACGGCGTACTCGAAAGCACGGTCGAGCTCGCGATGGTAGGTCGCCCATTCGGCGTCGGCGAGTGCGACGTATCCGGCCTCGACCTGATCGGGGATCGTCTCGGCATGCCGGTGCGCTCGCTGCAGCCAGCCGCCGGCGGCCATGGTCTCGTTGAGATCGAAGTAGTGGTGGAACAGTTGCCAGGCCGTCTTGGTGGCGTTGGTGACATCCCCGGCGTCGCGGTGCCTCGCGTAGGCCTTCTGCCGCGCTGAGATCGCTTCGCGCGGGCGGCCCAGCCAGAACGCCGCCTCTGCGAGCCGCTCCAGATCCTTCGTGCTGAGCTCGTCCGAATCGACTGCGGCCAGGCGGTCGTAGACCGCGGCCCACGGGTCCGCATCTGACTGCGCGGGCTTGATGGCCGGCCGCACCGACTCATTCGATCTCAGCGTGCCCCCCGAACTCCGAACCCACTGCCATCCTCGCTCCTGTGGGCATGGTAATGCACCTGCTGGGATACCGGCGTCTGACAAGATAAGTGCGGCATCAAAGAGAGGTGAGTGGATTTGCGAGCGGTGATCGTTCCGGAGACCGGCGGACCCGACGTTCTCGAGTTCACTGAGGCCGACCCGCCCGAACCTAAGCCCGGTGAGGTGCTCGTCGACGTCACCGCGGCGGGCGTCAACTTCATCGACACCTATCAGCGCGAAGGCCGCTACTCCATTCCCACGCCGTTCACGCTGGGCCTCGAAGGGGCCGGCACGGTCCGCGCTGTCGGGCCCGACGTAAACGACATAGCGGTCGGCGACCGGGTGGCGTGGGTGCACGTGCAGGGTTCGTATGCCGAGCAGTTGGCCGTACCGGCGGCGAACGCGGTGGTGCTTCCTGAGGGCGTGTCCGACGATGTTGCGGCGGCTGTGCTTCTGCAAGGCATCACGGCCCACTACCTCAGCCACTCGACCTACCCCGTGCGGACGGGCGACTGGGTCGTCGTACACGCGGCGGCCGGTGGCGTCGGCCTGCTGCTCACTCAGGTCGTCAAGCTGCTCGGCGGTCACGTGCTGGCCACCACCTCGACGCCCGAGAAGGCTGAGCTGGCCACGGGAGCCGGGGCCGACGAGGTCGGCACCTACGAGGATTTCGTCGATCGAGCTCGCGAGCTCACCAGCGGCGAAGGCGTGGCCTGCGTGTACGACGGAGTCGGCCGATCGACGTTCGATGCGAGCCTGGATGCGCTGCGAGTGCGCGGGATGATGGTGCTGTTCGGAGCCTCGAGCGGCCCGGTTCCGCCGTTCGACCCGCTGCAAGCGCTGGGAGGTAAGGGTTCGCTGTTCGTAACCCGGCCGATGGTCGCTCACTACATGCGTGATCGGGACGAGTTGCTGACGCGGACCACCGACCTGATGCGCTGGATCGCCGACGGGAAGCTGTCGGTCCACATCGGCGGCCGCTACCCATTGCAGGAAGCCCGCCGTGCGCACGAGGACCTGGAGGCACGGCGGACGACGGGCAAACTGCTGCTCGTGCCGGGCGCTTTGAGCTACGGGACGTAGCTCGACGGCCTGGACGGCTCGTCGTCTGCGCCGTTGGCGTGGAGCTGGCTGACGTGCTGCACAAGGGTGATCAGCACGCTTTTGGAGGACTCGCGGTGCCGGGCATCGCACAGGATGACGGGGGTCCCGCCAACCAGGTCTAGGGCCTGGCTGACGGCCGCGGGATCGAAGCGACGCGCCCCTTCGAAGCAGTTGACCGCCACGATGAACGGGATGTTGCGGTGCTCGAAGTAATCCACGGCGGGAAAGCAGTCCTGCAGACGGCGAGTGTCCGCAAGCACGACGGCACCAAGCGCGCCTTCGCTGAGCTCATCCCACATGAACCAGAAGCGGTCCTGCCCCGGCGTGCCGAACAGGTAGAGGCAGAGACCGTCCCGGATGGTGATGCGGCCGAAATCCATCGCCACCGTGGTGGTGGTCTTGCGCTCGACGCCGTCCAGATTGTCGACGACATGCCC
>JASLBX010000073.1 GCA_030146385.1 Jiangellaceae bacterium
TGGACCGAGTACGCCGCCGACCGGTTCGTCGCCGCGGTGGAGCACGGTCCGCTGTGGGCCACCCAGTTCCACCCGGAGAAGTCGGGAGACGCTGGAGCGGCACTGTTGGAGAACTGGGTGAGACAACTGTGAGTACCACGTGGGACACCACGACCTACGACCGCGACTTCGCGTTCGTATCCGCATATGGCACTGAACTACTGGACTGGCTGCGCGCCGAGCCCGGCGAGCGGATTCTCGACCTCGGCTGCGGCACCGGTGAGCTGGCGGGCCGCATCGTCGCCACTGGCGCCACCGTGATCGGCATCGACTCCGATCCGGCCATGATCGAGGCCGCGCGGCGGCGGCTCCCGGACGCCGACCTGCGGGTCGCCGACGGCCATGACTTCGCGGTGGAGGAGCCGGTCGACGCCGTCTTCTCCAACGCGGCCCTCCACTGGATGCCGGCGGCTGTCGAGGTGCTGGGCTGCGTCTCCGACGCGCTGCGCGATGGAGGACGGTTCGTCGCCGAAATGGGTGCCACCGGCAACGTCGCCACGGTGATGGCGGCGGTCGACGACGCCTGCCGCGAGGCCGGGCTGCCCGAGCGCGACTGGCCGTGGTTCTTCCCGTCGCCCGCCCAGTACGCGGCGATGCTCGAGGACGCCGGTCTGGAGGTGCGCGAGCTGGACTTCCGCGACCGGCCGACCAAGCTGGTGGGGGAGGACGGCATCACCGGATGGCTGCGGATGTTCGCCGGCCAGGCGATGGCGGACGTCCCGGCCGAGGTGGTCGACCGCGCGGTCGAGATCGCTCGGCCCGCGCTGTGGCGCGACGGCGCCTGGTGGGCCGACTACCGGCGGCTACGGTTCCGGGCGGTGAAGGTGGCGTGACACCTTTGCAGTTGCTGCCGGCGGTCGACGTGGCGGACGGGCAGGCCGTCCGTCTGGTCCAGGGTGAGCTCGGGACCGAGACGACGTACGGCTCGCCGCTGGACGCCGCCCTGGCCTGGCAGGAGGCGGGCGCGGAGTGGATCCACCTCGTCGACCTGGACGCCGCGTTCGGCCGCGGTTCGAACCGTGAGTTGCTCGCCGAGGTGATCGGCCGGCTCGACGTCGCTGTCGAACTGTCCGGTGGAATCCGCGACGACACGTCGCTCGACGCCGCCCTGGCGACGGGCTGCGCGCGGGTCAACCTCGGCACCGCCGCGCTCGAGGACCCCGCCTGGACGGCCAGCGCGATTGCGCGGTACGGCGACCAGATCGCCGTCGGCCTGGACGTGCGGGGCACCGTCCTGGCTGCCCGTGGGTGGACCCGCGAGGGCGGGGACCTGTGGGAGGTGCTGGAGCGCCTGGACAACGAAGGCTGCGCCCGGTACGTCGTGACTGACGTCACCCGGGACGGCACGCTCGGTGGGCCCAACCTGAGCCTGCTCAGGGCCGTATGCGAGCAGACCGACAAGCCGGTGATCGCCAGCGGGGGAGTGTCGAGCCTGGACGACCTGGCCCAGCTGCGCAAGCTGGTGCCGCTGGGCCTGGAGGGAGCCATCGTGGGCAAGGCGCTGTACGCGCGGGCGTTCACCCTCGAGGACGCGTTGAAAGTGGCAGCGTCATGACCCGCCGGATCGCCTCGGGTGCGCCTTGGGAGCCGATCGTCGGCTACAGCCGGGCGGTGGCGGCCGGCGACCACGTGTGGGTCACGGGCTGCACGTCGCTGCGGGACGGCGAGGTCGTGCACGCGGGTGACGCGTATGCACAGACCCTGCAGTCGATCCGCAACGTCGAGTGGGCACTCGGCGAGGCCGGTGCCACGCTGGCGGACGTCGTCCGGACGAGGATCTTCGTCACCGACATCTCCCGGTGGGAGGAGTACGGCCGAGCCCACGGTGAGGCGTTTGGCGGGACGATGCCCGCGACGTCGATGGTCGAGGTCCGCGCGCTGATCGACCCGCGGATGCTGGTCGAGGTCGAGGCGGTCGCCTACCGGCCCGGAGTGGGGTCGTTGTGAGCCTGGCCGTCCGCGTCATTCCCTGCCTGGACGTGCACGCCGGCCGGGTGGTCAAGGGCGTGCGGTTCACCAACCTGCGCGACGCGGGGGATCCCGTCGAGTTGGCCCGGGCGTACGACGCCGAGGGCGCGGACGAGCTGACCTTCCTGGACATCACCGCGTCCTCCAACGACCGCTCGACCATGTACGAGGTGGTGTCGCGGACGGCCGAGCAGGTCTTCATCCCACTGACCGTCGGTGGCGGGGTGCGGTCGGTGGAGGACGTCGACCGGCTGCTGCGGGCCGGGGCCGACAAGGTGGGCGTCAACACAGCTGCCGTCGCGCGACCCGAGCTCATCTCCGAGATCGCCGAGCGGTTCGGCTCGCAGGTGCTGGTGCTGTCGGTGGACGCCCGGCGCGGCGGCGGGACCGAATCCGGGTTCGAGGTGACGACGCATGGCGGACGTCGCGGGACCGGCTTGGACGCCGTGGCGTGGGTGATCGAGGCCCAGCAGCGCGGAGCCGGCGAGATCTTGCTCAACTCGATGGACGCCGACGGCACCAAGGACGGCTACGACCTGGAGATGCTCCGCACGGTCCGGGCCGAGGCGAGCGTCCCGGTGATCGCCAGCGGCGGGGCGGGAGCGCTCGAGCACTTCGCGCCGTCTGTCGACGCGGGCGCCGACGCTGTCCTGGCCGCGAGCGTGTTCCACTTCGGCACGCTCCGCGTCAGCGAGGTCAAATCCGCGCTCGCCGCCGCCGGCCACCCCGTCCGCTAATGACCACGTAAAGAGGGGATCCCCAGGTAAACCACGCTTGCAAGCGGCGCAAACGTGGGGAAATCCGCGTAATGGAATCGCGATCAGTCGCGCGTGGCCTCGGCAGACGGCAGTGCGAGCATCCGGTCGAGGGCAACCCGGGCCCAGTGAGCGGTGTCGGGATCAACCTCGATGCGGTTGACAACGCGCCCCTCGACAAGGTTCTCCAGCGCCCACACCAGGTGTGGCAGGTCGATCCGGTTCATCGTCGAGCAGAAGCAGACCGTCTTATCGAGGAACACCACCGTCTTGTCCGGGTGCTCCTGGCCGAGCCGCTTGACGAGGTTTAGCTCAGTGCCGACCGCCCAGGCCGATCCGGCGGGAGCAGCGGCGATCGTCTTGATGATGTACTCGGTCGACCCGATGTAGTCGGCCTGCGTCACGACCTCGTGCTTGCATTCGGGGTGGACCAGCACGTTGACGCCCGGGATCCGCTCCCGCACGTCTGCCACCGCCTCGGCCGAGAACCGCCCGTGCACCGAGCAGTGGCCCTTCCACAGGATCATCG
>JASLBX010000086.1 GCA_030146385.1 Jiangellaceae bacterium
GAAGAACGTTAGGCGCGAGAGGCGCGCACAAGCATTCTGGGGACGTGAGCAGCTGGCGACCCTGAACAGGCAGCCCGCTTCAGTGCCCATCGACAGACCACTGGGCTCGCCGCAGCACACAACCTACGGCGGCTGCGGTCCCCGTTCGTCTGTGGTGTGTGTGAGTGAGTCGACTAGGGCGCGGAGTGTGTGGCGGAACGAGTGGTACGTGTCATTCCCGAGTACCTTCGCCTGCCGGCGCTCGATGTCGGCCATGATCTCGTCCGAGAGCCGCATCACGTCGCGGCCGCGATCGGTCGGCACCACCAGCTTGGCGCGCCGGTCCACGCGTTCGGGACAGCGCTGGACGTACCCGAGGGTTTCGAGCTCGTCGATGATGCGCCCGATCACCTGCTTGTGACGCCCGGAGCGTCGCGCCAGCTCCGTCGCCCGGGTGCCGTCCTCGTCGAGGTGGGCGAGCACGGCGCCGTGCAGGCGAGTGAGATCTGCGTAGCCGGCTTCCTCGAGCCGCACGTACAGCTCGTCCTGGACCGCGAACAGCAGCCGGGCCGCCAGGATGCCGAGCCCGGGTTCGCGGTCCTTCTGACGTCGGAGGTTGCCCATCGCAGCGATAGTAGACTATCGTTTCAGTCACACAATGTGACGATCAGAGATCGTTATCACGAGTATTCTGGAGAATCACATGCCACAAGCACGGGACAAGATCACGCGATACACGATCGACGACGTCCAGACCTGGTACCAGTCACAGGACCGCGGCGTCTACCTCAGCGACGTCGTCGATGGCAACGACAGCGACACGATGAGCGTGGGCTTCGCTCGGTACGCACCCGGAGAGTCCAACGACTGGGTCGTCACCTACGACGAGATCCTGATCGTCACCAAGGGCGTCTTCACCGTTACCGCAGCCGACGGACACAGGACGACCGCCCGTGCAGGGGAGGTGATCTTTCTGCGTAAGGGCACCAAGCTCACCTACTCAGCCGATGACCCGGGGGCGGAGGTGGTCTACGTCACCTACCCCCATTGGATGGCCGCTCAGCAAGCCTCCGAGCACGCCGCCCTGCTCAACACCTTCCACCCCACCAAGGTCACACCGCCGGCCGTCGCCGCGCGGAGCGAGTCGGCCAACATCGAACTGATGAAGCGGATCTGGGGCCCGCTGGAGCGCGGGGAATCCGATGACTTCCAGCCGTTCTTCGACGCCCTCGCCGACGACGTCGTCTACGAGCTGCCTGTCGGCAAGGTCCGCGGCAAGGACGCCGTCGCAGGCTACTTGGCGCACGCCTCCGTGACGATGGAGTTCCAGCCATTCGACAAGCCGCTGCAGTACTACGGCAACGGCGATCGCGTCGTGATCGTTGGCAGCGAGACCTTCAAGGTCAAGAAGACCGGAGCCACGCACCACTCGGAGTGGGCATGGGTGGTTCACATGCACGACGGGCTCATCACCCGGATCGTCCACATCCAGGACCTGTCCGGCATCACCGACCTCGTAGCGGAGGCGGCCAGAAACGCCCAATCCGGTACAACCCCATCAGCGTCGACGGGCTGAGCTCTCGCGTCCGGTACGCGCCCCAAGACTCCGGGGCTCGATCCACACTCCCCGGCGGCTCGTCGCCGGGGAGCTGCGCAAAAGGCTTGTCAGCCTTCGACGAGCCAACTGGCACCGCGACGTGTTGAAGTGGGACGAGTAGGGCGAGTCTGCGTGGCCCCTTCATCCGCCGGGATCGGGACCTGTCGCACCAGCGTTCGCCGGCCGGTGTCGACCGAAACCAGACCCCACGTGTCGAGTAGTCCGACCGCCCGCTGTGCCGTTGACAACGACACTCCATGCTGCTTGGCCAGCTCCTTGACGGTTGGGATCGGCAGCCCAACCGGCAGCGAGCCGTCAACGATGCGGTCCCGCACATCGACTGCGATACGTTCGTACGGACTGCCGGGTTCGATGTTGACGAGCACGGGCGCAGGTCCGTTCACAGGCTTCGCGGGCATCCGAGCCGCGATCGATCCGGCAGCGCGCTGGTCGGCCTCGGATACCCATGCCGTGTACGTTCGCAGCGTCGTCGTGCCACCCCCGGAATGGCCGAGACGTCCAGCGACGGTACGCACGTCCACGCCACCTGCGATCAGCTCGGTGGCAGAGTAGTGACGCAGCTTGTGGATCGACGTCTTAAGGCCCAGACGCTTCACCATCTTGCTGTAGCGCTGAGTGACCGAGTCCGGCAGCAGGTGCAGTGAACTGTCCGGCGCGAGGCTGAACACATACGCATCGTCACTCAGCTCGGTGTCCATCGCGTCGGCGCGCGCCTGCGCCCGAGCTCGATGCTCCGTCAGCATCCGCATTGTCTCGGAGTCCAGGACAATCCGCCGGTCGGCGTGCGTCTTCACGTCCTTCTCCCAGGTCCGCCTGCCGATCTGACCGATGCTCTTCTCCAGATGAAGAACCCCGCCAGCCAGGTCCAGGTGACGCCACCGGAGTGCGCACAGCTCCCCCCGGCGGATCCCGGTGACCATCATGAACCACACGAGCGTGCCCCAGTCCGGGTCGGCCCAGGCCGCATTGATGATCGCCGCCGCCTGCTCCGGCGTTGGCGGACGTGGGTTGGCCGGCAGCCGGGCCGGCGGCTCGGCCAGCTCCATCGGGTTAGCGGCGATCCACCTCAGCCGCTGCGCCCGGCGGAACGCCCCGCTGAGAATCCAGTGGATCTGCCGGATGCTCGACGCGGCCAGGGGCTTGCAAGTGTGCCGCCTGCACCGCTCATCACAGTTGTGCTGCTTGGTGGTCCGGTGGTCGACCGACGGTGTGCCTGTGCAGTGACTGCGGCACCGATTCAGCTCGGCGTACAACGAATCGAGCACGTCAGCGTCGACAGAGCCGACCTTCTCCTGCCCCAGGAACGGAAGCACATGCTTGTCAACCAAATCCTGGTACGTCCGCCGGGTCTTCTCCGCCAGCCGTGCCTCTCGCAGATGCCGCTCGAGCAACTGCGAAACGGTCGCGTTCGTGCGCGGGTGGCGGCGTTCGTAGACCTCGTTGACCAACCGGGCGCGGACCTTCTCGGCTTCCCGCAACGTCTCGCGCTCGCTGCGGCCGGCCGGCACCGTCTCTCGAAGGTAGTGCTCGTGCTTGGTAACGGGATCCTTGCCCGCGTAGACGCGCACGCGGCATGCACCATTCGGCAGCAGCTCAAAGCTGCCACGCTGCCTCCGCTGACTGCCCTCAGCGCGCGCCATGATCGAGATCATTTCGCCAGTTCATGCCACAAGCCATGCCACAAAGGCTAGGAACGATCGCTGATGAGACCTGAGCTAGGCCAAATGTGCTGGTCAGAGAAGCGCGCCCCGAGGGATTCGAACCCCCAACCTTCTGATCCGTAGTCAGATGCTCTATCCGTTGAGCT
>JASLBX010000125.1 GCA_030146385.1 Jiangellaceae bacterium
CAGCATCGCCGAACTGCGCGGCACTGGGTGTCGTTCCCCGGGCTCTGATCACCGCGAGATCCGACAGCGGATCGGACCCGACGACGTCGAATTCGGCCTGCGTTCCGTCCGCGAAGGCGGCCGTGCCACGGTCGGTGCGGCCCACCACGTGCGCGTTGGTGATGAGGTAACCGTCATCGGTGAAGACGACCGCCGATCCGCCGCCCTCGAACTGCATGCCACGCCGCATTCCGCGCACCCGCACGCTTGCGACATGGGGGAGTAGCTCGTCCGCTACGCGGGTCACCACACGCGAGTACGCGTCCAACGGCTGTTCGTCGAACTGAGGCACCTGATCGTCGCTCACCGGCCACGCTCCTGATTACGCAATTACAGGATGACATGGCAACGCCGAGCGGGGTAGGCCTGTTCCTAGCGTTCGCTCGTACCGAACAACAGGCACGTGGACGTGGCGTGGGCGATGAGCTTGCCTTGCCCGTCGATCAGCCTGGCCTCGGCCAGCGCCGTCCGCCGCCCCGCCGACAAGACGACGCCGTCGCAGCGCAACTGGCCGGTATCGACCGTCACCTGGCGAACGAACTTCGTGGTCAGATCGACCGTCGTGTATCCGACCCCGGCCGGAAGCGTGGAGTGGACGGCGCAACCGGTCGCAGTGTCGAGCAGCGTCGCCAGTACCCCGCCGTGGACGGTGCCAAGCGGGTTGTAGTGAAACTCGTGCGGCGTCAGGTGGATGGTCACGCGCCCGTGCTCGGCGGTGAAGCCGTCCATCCCGATCATCTGCATCACCGGGGGAGGTGGCATCTCGCCGTCGACCATTGCCTGCAGCACCTCGACGCCGCTTCGCGCTCCGAGCTGCGCCGCGCTCGCCATCGGGTCGTCCCACGAGAAGGTGCGGCTCCGGGCAACCTGCGTCTGTGTCATGGACTCAGCCTCTCAAGAACTTGCTGGGTCTGTCAACAAGACCTAGCCTGGAGGCATGCGACCTGCAGCGCTGGACGTCTCGGTAGAGAACTGCACGATCGCCCGGGCCATGGAGATCCTGGGGGAGAAGTGGACGGTCGTCGTGCTCCGCGAGGTGTTCACCGGCGTCCGCCGCTTCGACGACATGCGCGAGCGCACCGGAATCCCACGCCAGGTGCTCGCGAACCGCCTGTCGATGCTCGTCGACGTCGGCGTGCTTCGAAAGGCTCCGTACCGCGAGCCTGGTACACGCGAACGCATGGAGTACCGGCTCACCGACAAGGGCCTGGCTCTCTACCCGGTCCTGGTCGCGGTGCGTGAGTGGGGCGACCGGTACCTGGCCGACCCTGAGGGCCCGCCGCTCGCGACGGTGCATCGCGATTGCGGCGCCGAGGTCCGAGTGCACCTCCGCTGCGAGGCCGGCCACGACATCGCCTCTCCGCGGGACGTCGTGCCCCGACCGGGTCCGGGTGCGCGGATGCGTCACCTGGTGTAGCTGTTCGCTCCTGTGGAATAGCTCGAACAGGCCAGGACGTTAGGGCCGTTGACGTGTCAACGATTCTCCGCCAGACCGCGGACGAACAAGGAGTGCCCATGCAGTTCGGAGTCTTCTCGGTCGGCGACGTAACGCCGGATCCGACGAACGGGCGTGTGCCGACGGAGGCCGAGCGGATCAAGGCGATGGCCACAATCGCACTGAAGGCGGAGGAGATCGGGCTCGACGTCTTCGCGACCGGCGAGCACCACAACCCGCCCTTCGTGCCGTCGTCCCCGACCACGATGCTCGGCTACATCGCGGCACGCACCGAGCGGCTGATCCTGTCGACCGCGACCACGCTCATCACCACCAACGATCCGGTGAAGATCGCCGAGGACTTCGCCATGCTACAGCACCTCGCCGACGGCCGGGTCGACCTGATGATGGGGCGCGGCAACACAGGCCCGGTGTATCCGTGGTTCGGCAAGGACATCCGCGACGGCATCGAGCTCGCGATCGAGAACTACCACCTGCTGCACCGGCTGTGGCGCGAGGACGTCGTGGACTGGCAGGGCAAGCACCGCACGCCGCTGCAGGCGTTCACGGCCACTCCGCGCCCGCTCGACGGCGTCCCGCCGTTCGTGTGGCACGGTTCCATCCGCAGCCCCGAGATCGCCGAGCAGGCCGCCTACTACGGCGACGGGTTCTTCGCGAACAACATCTTCTGGCCCAAGGAGCACTTCCAGCGGCTGATCGGCCTGTACCGCCGGCGGTACGAGCACTACGGCCACGGCTCTGCCGACCAGGCCATCGTCGGCCTCGGCGGCCAGGTGTTCATGCGGAAGAACTCCCAAGACGCCATCCGCGAGTTCCGGCCGTACTTCGACCACGCGCCCGTGTACGGTGGCGGCCCGTCGCTCGAGGAGTTCATGGACCAGACGCCGCTGGCGGTCGGCAGCCCGCAGCAGGTGATCGACAAGACGCTGAAGTTCCGCGAGTACTTCGGCGACTACCAGCGTCAGCTGTTCCTGATGGACCACGCCGGGCTGCCGCTGAAGATCGTCCTCGAACAGATGGACATGCTCGGCGAGGAAGTGATCCCGGTTCTGCGCCGTGAGTTCGCCGCCCGCAAGCTCGCGCACGTTCCGGACGCGCCGACGCACGCCAGCCTCAAGGCCGCGGCCGAAGCGGCGCGCTCCCAGGCCGTCCCCGAAGGAGTCAAATGACCACCCGTACCGTCGCCGTAGTCACGGCCGGCCTCCGCAAGCCGTCGTCCACCCGGTTGCTCGCGGACCAGCTGGCGGTCGCGACCGAGCGCGCGTTGCAGGAGCGCGGCGTCGAAC
>JASLBX010000008.1 GCA_030146385.1 Jiangellaceae bacterium
ACCCCAGTCGCGGCGGCGATCGCGCCACACGGTGTGGATGTGGTTAGCGTTGTTCTGCGTGTTGTCGTATTCCAGCAGGAACGTCGGCCCCAGCACGGCGTAGTAGTGGCCGTGCCCGGGCTCAACAGGGCCGGACCACCTGAACGACACCCGCTCCAGTCCGGCCTCCTCGATGTCCGCCCACGCGGCGTCGGCCACCTCCGGGATTGCGCGGTCGAGGTACCGGCGGACGAGCCGGGCGAGCAGGCCCCGCGGCTCACCGTCCATGTCGGCGTACGTCAGCCCGGGCGGAATCTGGCTGACGTCGGCTACCGGATCGTGGCGGGTCAGGATGTCGCGGGGCGCCAGCGGTGCCGTGACCGCGATCTGGCGGTGTGGTGCCGGGAGCGCTGTAAAAAGCATCCGGCCGACGTCTTCCTCATCGGGCAGCGTCCGCAGCCCAGCGCGTGGATGGCCGTCCGGGACGGTCGCCGGATTCGCGCCGACGAACAGCGGAGTTCCCGCCACCTTCTCTCCCACAATCGTCAGGTGCACTGCGAGGTGGTGGCCACCGACCTTCCACGCCCATGGCCGCGCGCCACCCGGTTCGCCGAGAACGCGGAACCAGTAGTGCTCGGGATGCCGGCGTTCCCACCCCGCGCGGCCCACGGTCCGCTCGAGCCCGGCGAGGATCTCCTCGAGCTGCATGATCGCGCGTGCGTCCGCCAGCCCGCGTTCTGAGAGCCCGGTGGCGAGCAGCTCCATGGCCTGCGCCTGCTGGCGCGGTGTCATTTCGGCCAGCGCCAAGCCGGCCCTCGGCCCGGGCAGGTACGTGAACTCGCGGCGGTCAGGCGATTCGAACGGGACGTGCAACTGCGAGCGTTGCTCGGGCTCCAACGATTCGATGAGCGCTCTGGCTGCTGCCGCCATCCGGCGCGTTGGGCTGGCCGACAGAACCACCCCTCCTCGTAGGACGGCTTCTCGGCAACCTTGCCATGAGTTGAGCCGGCCGACGGCTGCGCATCACTCCGGGGGTTCATGTCATCGTGGGTGACGATCGGCCTCAGCCACAGATGTGACATGCCAGACCGACGCATCCCCATGCGCGTCCACCATGGCGTGCCCCCTGAGCAAGTCGTGACCGATCATGATAGGAGCTACCCCGGACCCTCGGTGTCACGGCAAGCTCCTCCCGCCGGAAGCAGTGGCGTGGATGCCGAACCCAGGAACCGATTTCGCGCAGGAATCCGGTACGGCGCCGGCATTATGAGCCTGCGGTTCCCGGAGTTCTTTCCGCTTCTGCGCGGGCTCGGCGAGCCTGTCGGACACATCGGCGTGCTGGGTACGCACATGTTCTGGTACTCCCAGCACGACGGCCGCGTCGTGCTAAACGTCCACTCCACGCGCGAGATGACCCGCAGCTTCCGTTGCCACATCCGCATCGCGCAGTTGCTCGCCCGGTTGCTGACCCGACCTGCTCCGGCAGCGGATCCATGGGGCCGTCGGCCAGTAGGCAATGGCCGGTGTGGAAGGGCCTTCGCAGGCTCCAAGGCGGCGCCACTGTCGATCTTGAGTGGGGCACTTTGTCGGTGGCGTTCGGTATTGTGTTCGACATGAGTTCGCAGGTCACATGCCCCGTCGCCCACCCGGTGGTGGAGGCGGTTGGCGCTGCGTTCGATGGCCTCGGAGCGGTGCGGGACGCGGCGTTGTTCGGGCTGGCCGACGACGAGTTAGACGCCGCCATCGAGGGTTGCCACGGTGTGCGGGCTCGGGTCTTCGACACCGAGTTGGCCTTGGTCGCCGAAGCCGACGGGCGTGATCTGGGGCGGCGGCTGGGCGCGGCGTCGACCGCGGCCTGGTTGCGGGACCGGTTCCGGCTCCGGCCCGGTGACGCGCGCCGGCTGGTCGATCTGGCCAACCGGACCAGAATCGACGACGGTCCGGTGGACTACTCGGCGAACGTGCGCGGCAAGCTGTCCGGGCGGGAGTTGCCGGCCACGGGGTCGGCGGTGGCCGAGGGTGTGATCTCCCCGGAGCACGTGGCCATCGTCGGAAAGGTGATGCGCAACCTGCCCAAGGATGTGCCGGTGGACAAGGCCCAACAGGTCGAGGCGGATCTGGCCGGGTTCTGCCGCCAGTTCGACCCGCTGACCGTGGCCAAGCTCGGCGATTGCATACTCCACATGCTCGCCGAGGAAACCCTCGACGACCGGGAGAACGAGCGGCACCGCAAGCGCGAGTTGCGGCTGGATGAGACCACCGGCCGGATATCCGGGCAGCTGACCGCCGAGGGCTTGGCCCTGCTCCGCACCGCGCTGGACCCGCTGGCCGCCCCCGCCCCGGCCGCGGACGGCGAGCACGACCCTCGGTCGGCCGGGCAGCGGCTGGCCGATGCGCTGGTCGAGTTGGCCCGCCGGGCGATCGCGGCTGACTCGTTCGAGGCCAACCACGGCATCTCGCACCGGGTGATGGTGATGGTCGGGCTCGACACCCTCACCGCCGGGCACGAATGCCCCGACGACGGCGACGGCGACGATGGTGACGCCAGCGCTGGTGGTGAAACCGGCGACGGACGCCGCAGCGACTTTCGGGGCAGCAACTTCGGCGGCGCAGCGCCGGCAGCAGGCGCGGTGACGACGGATGCCGCGGCGAGCGCAGCCGACGAAAAGGAGGCCAGTGGCGGTTCGCCGGCCGACGAAACGGCGGGCACCGACGGCGCGGCGAGCACAGCCGACGCAACAGCGGCCGGCGAGGGTTCGCCTGTCGACGAAACGGCGGCGACCCACGGCGCGATGCGTGCGAACGGTAGTCCCGCATCCGCCGAGTCAAAGGCCGCGGCTCCGCAGCCTGCATCGCGGTCCGCTACCGCTCGGCGCTCGGGTACGGGTTGTTCAGCCAAGTGCCCGATCACCGCGGCCGAAGCGGCACGCCGGATTGGTGCCGGTGTGGCGCCCGGCGAGCTGATCTGGGCCGGGGCGATCTCGGCTGCGGCAGTCCGGCGGATCGCCTGCAGCGCCGGTATCCAGCGAGTGGTGCTCGACCCGGCCGGTGCGGTGCTCGACGTGGGCCGGGAGTACCGCTCGGCGACCCCGGCCCAGTTCGCCGCGCTGATCGCCCGAGACGGCGGCTGCGCGTTCCCCGGCTGCACTCGCCTGCCGGCCTGGTGCATCGCCCACCACATCATCCACTGGGTCGACGGCGGTCCGACAAACCTAGACAACCTGGTCCTGCTCTGCAGCCGGCACCACACCGTGGTACACCACCACGGGTGGGACATCGCGCTGGGCGCGGACCGGCTCCCCGACTTCTACCCGCCGCCGTGGGTAGACCCCGACCGCACACCAATGCGGAACACCCGGCCCCGATACCGGCAGACGCACATCACCCCAGATAGGTGACCACCACGCCCCCGAGGCGGCGCGCACCCGCGCCGCCTCCGAGGCGTGCTCGCGG
>JASLBX010000011.1 GCA_030146385.1 Jiangellaceae bacterium
GCAGTCACCCTTGACCGTCCGCTCACTCTCGCGGAGGAGGACGCGCTCGCTCGGATTGCGGCGGACCAACATGCGGCCGTGCTCCTGTTCCCATGTACTGGCGGCACCGGCGCGGGCGGACTACCCGTCGAGATCACGGTACGGGCCGCACTGATCTCAGCCGACCGCATCTCGTCCCAAGCCGAGACGATCGTGGCGACCCTTCCGCTGGTGCCGCGCCGCGACGGACTACCTCCACCTGGTAGCCACGAGGCGGCGGCTGCCGTCGGAGCCACCCTGCTTGGCACAGACGGAGAACCAAGCCCGCTCGACCCTCAGGCCTGGGCGAGCGTCACCGCGATGCTGAGCGAGGCTGTCACCGACGTGCAACTGCCGACCCAGCCCGAGATCGCCGATCTCCTGCGCCGGTGGCGTCCACCGCGTCCGAAGCGTGGACTGACGGTATTCTTCACCGGGCTTTCCGGGTCGGGCAAGTCCACGATCGCACGCGGTGTCATGGCCGCTGTGCGCGAGAAATACGACCGGACGGTCACCCTGGTCGACGGCGACGTCGCGCGCCGGATGCTGTCCGCCGGTCTCGGTTTCAGCCGGCCGGATCGAGAGCTGAACATCCGCCGGATCGGGTGGGTGGCCGCCGAGATCACCCGGCACGGCGGGCTCGCCGTGTGCGCCCCGATTGCGCCCTACGCCGCCACCCGCGCCGAGGTGCGACGGATGGTTGAGGCGACTGGTGATTTCGTCCTAGTCCATGTGGCCACCCCGCTCGAGGTGTGCGAGCAGCGAGATCGCAAGGGCCTGTACGCCAAGGCGCGCGCCGGCATCATCACCGAGTTCACCGGCATCTCGGATCCATACGAGGAGCCGGACGACGCTGACCTGCGCATCGACACCAGCCAGATCACCATCGACCAAGCCGTCGCGACAGTACTCGAGCACCTGGAGCGCAACGGCTGGCTCCGCGCTGCATGAACAAGATCATGTGGCGCTTACTGGCCGACACACGCGGGCATGTCGCGCAATGTGGGACCACATGATCAAGGAGTCAACAGCCCGACGGGAGCCGCAGGTGGCGGTCCACGGGCACGTCGCGGAGGACCACCTCTTTCCGACTTGGCGGCGACACGACCAGGTCGACCTCAGCGACCTCGCCGAGCCCGAGATGCACCATGAGCTCATTGCCGGACGTGTAGCCGGACGAGGCGACGATCTCGCTGCTAGCGATCAGGTGACCAACGTCGCCAGCCCCGCCGGGCTCGTACGCGGCGACGTGGGTACCCGTACCGCCGCCGAGCTCCGCGTCCACCGACACCGAGATCCAGTGGCCAGCCTCACTGGAGTTCCGCAGCAGAAGGGACGGTAGCGCCGGCTCCCATTCGACCAGCAAGAGGTCCATCCGGCCGTCCCTGTCGACGTCGGCAACCGGTCCGCTGATCCAGTACTGGGAGTCGCCCAACCCGGACGGAGCATCGAACCGGGGCACGCCGCCGACGAGCTCGCCGCTGTGCCGGAAGACCGCCGGGCCGTCCCCTTCGTCGGCCGACGCGGTGGTCACCAGATCCGGCCAGCCGTCGTTGTCGAGATCGACGAGCGCTACGTCCGGTGCCTTGGTCGGCAGGCCGACCAGCCCGGCGTCCTCGGTGACGTCGACGAACTCCGGCGGTGCCCCGGGAGCGGCCGTCCGGTTGAGATAGAGCCGCACTGGGACCCGCTCTCCGAAGTCGACCGTGCTGTTGTAGTGGTGTGCCACGACCAGGTCCGGCCAGCCGTCACGGTTCACGTCCCCAAAAGTGGCCCCGGCGACCAGGTCTTCGTCCCCGTAGGTGTCCCAGGCGAAGACGTCAGCGGTCGCCTCCTCGTACCCCGTTTCGCCACCAACGAAGAGCCGGTTCGAGCCGCCGACGAACAGGTCGGCCCATCCGTCGCGGTTGACGTCGCCAGTGGCCAACCCCAAGCCGTGCACGTCGAGCGGCAGTCCAGCCGCCTCCGTCACATCCTCGAACCGGAGATCCACCGTGTTCCGGTACAAGCGGCTGGAGCCGCCCTCGTACACGTCCTCGACGATGAACAGGTCCAGCAGTCCGTCGGCGTCGTAGTCGAGCACGCCCACCGACCGGCCGCCGAGCAACGCGTCGATGCCCGAGTCCTCGGCCGGCGCGAACCGACCGTCGTTCTCGTACACCGTCGTCGGAGCGCCCTGCCGCTCGCCCTCGCGCGGATTCCGTGCCACCACCAGGTCAAGGTCGCCATCGTTGTCGAGGTCGACGAACGCCGCCCCGCTGGTCCGCCCGTAGACGTCCGGAAAGTCGGCAAGATCGGCTCCTCCGCCGCCGAGACGCAAGAGCACATCTGACGAGGGCCCGGCCGCACCTCGGTGCCGGTACTCCGCGTCCGGCCGATCAGCGAACGTCCCGACGAAAAGATCAGGTGACCCATCGCTGTCGACGTCGCCCCACGCCGCGGCGTGCCCATGCATTCCGGCCAGGGGCTCGACCAGGCCGTAGTCGGACGTCACGTCCT
>JASLBX010000196.1 GCA_030146385.1 Jiangellaceae bacterium
TCGAGTACCTGGAGCGGCAGCAACTAGCGTCCCAGTCCTCGACTGGCGGCACCATCGAAGCCCAGATGCCGAAGGCTCAGGTCGAGTACCTGGAGCGGCAGGCGGCCGCCGCGGCCGAAGCGACCGACGACTCTGGGCCGAGTTGGCTGCTCGGCGCGGGTGTGGTCGCTGCCGTCGCCATCGGCAGCGTCATCGTCGCAGCCATCCGGTCGCGCCGACCCGAGACCGCTACTCCTGCCGAACGCGAACGCGAGAAGCTGACTGTCTGATCTCCGCATACGAAAGCGGCCACCTCCGTGAATCCTCCGGGGGTGGCCGCTGCAATGTCACCCAAGTGTTGCGTCGGCCACGACGCCCCCGGTTGAGGGCACCCATCGCCTGCTTGGCCGTTTCACGCAGTGGAGTGTCGCCGGCCGCGAACCCTTTGGCCGGCAGTAACCATTCGGGTTGCCTACACTTCTTGGATGGCAGGAAAGGCCACCTCGGCGCAGCGAACACGCGCGCGCGAGCTTGTGGCTGCCGACCTCGCCGCCCGTCTCGAGCTCGGCGATTTGCTCCTGCAGGTCGCGCCCTGGCCCGAGGACGAAGGCCAAGACGCCGGGCACGCCACCGACGACGGTCTCAACCAGTTTGCCGCCGAAGCCGGACTCAGCGCCGCTCAGGCACACCGGTACCGAAAAATCGCGCGGGCCATACACGACCATCGCGAGGAGTTGGCCCACACCGGGGTGTCCGTCACCTACGCCGCCATTTCCGCCGCAGTGCTGCGGTCGGGCGGTTCCCCTGAGCTGCTGCTGGACGTGTGCCGGCAGGCGGCGGCCGAGGGACGGACGCACGTCTCGGCGAGTGATGTCGAGCAGGCTCGGCGAGCTGTGGTCAGGGCCCAAGCGGAGGAGCGACGGCTCGCCCGCGCGAACGAGCGCGCCGAGCAGGCGCGGCGGGAGCAGGGCGAACGCCACGCCGCGCTCGCGCCCTATCGCGACGGCATTGCCGCGCTCGTTGCATCGCGCGTCGACGGGGGCGCCGACCCCGACGCCGCGGAGACCGAGGTGGTCCGCGACCTGGCCGAACGTGTCGTTGCCGACGGCGGCAACCCCGCCGACCTGCTACAGCTCGGCTCCGAGATCGTCGACCGGAGAGCCGACGCGGTCAAGGCCGTCCGCAAGCGCGCCGGCGAGGTCAACGCCGTCACCCGACGACTAGGCAACACCGAGACCTTGCTGCGGCGGCTTGCCGACGACACGACGCTCGACCGCGGCTCGGCCGAAGCCGTCGAGCGGTGGCTCACGACACTGGATCGGATCATCACCCACTCGGTCGACCTTGTCGAACGGCTCAGGGACAGCAACCGTGCAGCTCAATGACGTCCAGCGCGCCTGCACTGGCGCCGAGCTCGCCATCGGCCCGCCGGTGCGAGGCTGGCGGGAGTGGTTCATCGCCGCCGATGGCCTGCGCGGCGCGCAGGGGCGGCTTTGGCGACCCGGGACGAACACCGCGGAGTGCTACGGACGGCACGCTGTCATGCTCCGCGTCCTCGACGACCGGCTCGCAGGCACGGGGATCGCCACACCAACCCACTCGGTCGAGCGGTGGTGCACCTGCGGGCTGTACAGCTGGCGCCAGCCTGACCGCATCAGGATGAGGCAGGACAAGGTCGCCGGAGTCGTCGAGTCGTGGGGCCGAGTGCTCATCGGCGAGCGCGGGTACCGCGCTCAGTACGCCCGCGTCGTGGCCCTTTGCGGCCCTCGCGCTTCGAACGACGGCCGTCCCTGCGCTGCCGGACCGCTCCACGAGAAGCGGGTCGCCACGGCTGCGCAGTACAGCGTCCCCTACTTCGAAACCTTGGACGACGCCATCGCCCACTTCGACGGAGGGAGGTGAGCGGGCCATGGAAATCGGAAAGATCATAACCGACGTCGAGATCGTGCCGATCGACGAGCTCGAGACGCCGGCCGCGCCAGAACAGCCGGCGCCAGCCGAGAGCGAGCCGTCTGTGCCAGCGCGGTGAACCGCCAGCCCGGCGTTTCACCCGCTATGGCAAAGAGGCCACGTCTCACCGGGGACGTGGCCTCTCGGCGTTCGTCGGCTATGCCATCGTGGCGTAGGCCACGACTCCCCGGTTGAGCGAGCCGATCGCGAGCTTGGCGGTGTCGCGCAACGGAGTATCGCCTGCTGCCTCGGCGACCTGGTCCAGCAGGTCCAGCAGCTGCCGTACGGCCCGCACGAAGTCACCAGCAGTCAGGTCGCCGTCCATCAGCACGGATTCGAGGCGGTGGCCGCTGGCCCACTGCCACGCCACCTTGGCGAACCCGGGGTCCGGCTCGCGCAGGAAGTCCAGGGCGTGCTCGGACTCGAGCTCCTTGAGGTCGCCCCACAGCCGCACCATGTCGCCCAGCACGTCGCGGACCTTCCCCGTCGGCAGGACGGGCGGTGAGACATCGTCGGGCTGCCGCGACTCGTAGGTCAGGGCCGATACGCACGCGGCGAGCTCGGCCGGGTCCAGGCCGTCCCAGAAGCCCTCGCGCAGCGACTCCGCGGCGATCAGGTCGAGCTCGGTGTAGATGCGGCCCAGCCGCCGGCCAGGCGGTGTGACTTCGTCCCCGCGGAGATACCCGAGGTCCTGCAGCAGGGCGCACACCCGGTCGAACTGGCGCGCCACCGTGTTGGTCCGCGACTCCACGCGCCGCTGCAGCTTGTCCGTGTCGCGCTTCAACCGCAGCCACCGCTCCGCCCAGCGGGCGTGCTCCTCGCGGTCGGCGCAGCCGTGGCAGGGGTGGGCCCGCATCTGCCGCCGCAGTTCCAGCAGCCGCTCGTCATCGGCAGCCGCCGACCGGGGGCCACTGCGCCGGTGCCGCGCACGGCCGTCGTCGTCCGGTGCCTTGGCCCGCAACGCTGCCGCCAAGTCGCGCCGGGACGCCGCCACCTTGGGGTTGAACGACCGCGGGATCCGCATCCGGGTGAGCGGCTCGACGGCCACCGGGAAGTCGGTCAGCGACAACCGGCGCACCTGGCGCGCTTCGGTCAGCACGGTCGGACGAGGGCCGTCGCCGCTGCGGCCCCCTGGCATTCCGGGATCGAGCACGACCGCCAGCCCGGCGAACTTGCCCGACGGCACCCGGACGACGTCGCCGGGACGCAGCTTCTCCAGCGACTCCACCGCCGCCGCCTTTCGCAGGGTGGTGCCCTGTCGCGCGAGCTCGGCTTCCCGGTCGGCGATCGCCCGGCGGAGCAGGGCGTACTCCTCGAAATCGCCGAGATGGCAGGTCATGGCCTCGTAGTAGCCCGCCATCGCCTCTTCGTGCTTACGCACCTGCTGGGCGAGCCCGACGACCGCCCGGTCGGCCTGGAACTGCGCGAAAGAGGACTCCAGCAGCTCGCGGGCGGCGGCCCGTCCCACCTGGCGAACCAGGTTGACCGCCATGTTGTACGAGGGACGGAACGACGAGCGCAGCGGGTAGGTGCGGGTCGAGGCCAGCCCGGCGACCGCCATGGGATCGAACTGAGGCTGCCACAGCACCACCGCGTGTCCCTCGACGTCGATGCCGCGCCGCCCAGCCCGGCCCGTCAGCTGGGTGTACTCGGCGGGAGTGACCTCGGCGTGGGTCTCGCCGTTCCACTTCACCAGCCGCTCGAGCACGACCGAGCGGGCAGGCATGTTGATCCCAAGCGCCAGCGTCTCGGTGGCGAAGACAGCCCGGACTAGGCCCCGGACGAACAGTTCCTCGACGACCTCCTTGAAGGTCGGCAGCATGCCCGCGTGGTGGGCCGCGACGCCGCGCTCCAGGCCGTCGAGCCAGTCGTGGTAGCCCAGCACGCGCCGGTCGTCGTCGGCGATATCGACGCACCGCTCCTCGACGATGGCGCGGATCTCGTCCGCCTCATCGCGAGTCGTCAGCCGCAGTCCGGCGGAGAGGCACTGCATGACCGCCGCGTCACAGCCCGCGCGGCTGAACACGAACGTGATCGCGGGCAGCAGGCCGTCGCGCTCGAGCCGTTCGAGCACCTGGACGCGTGCAGGCGTGTAGGCGCCGCCGTTGCGCCGGGGACGGTGTCCTCCGCGCGGCGGGCGGCCACGGCCTCCGCGGGCGGAGCGGCCGTCGTCCATGTAGCGCAGCAGTTGGGGGTTGACCCGGCGGCGGCCGTCGCCCGTCCGCTCGACGAACAGGTCCATCAACCGTGAGCCGATCATGACGTGCTGCCACAGCGGCACCGGGCGGTTCTCCTCGACGACCACGTCGGTGTCGCCGCGCACGGTCGAGAGCCAGTCGCCGAACTCCTCGGCATTCGACACGGTGGCGGACAGCGACACGACGCTGACCGACTCGGGCAGGTGAATGATCACTTCTTCCCAGACCGCTCCGCGGAACCGGTCGGCCAGGTAGTGCACCTCGTCCATCACGACGTAGCCGAGCCCGCTCAGCGTCGCCGATCCCGAGTACAGCATGTTGCGCAGCACCTCCGTCGTCATCACGACGACGGGCGCCTCACTGTTTACGCTGTTGTCGCCGGTCAGCAGGCCGATGTTGGCGACGCCGTGCCGGGCCACCAGGTCGTGGTATTTCTGGTTCGACAGCGCCTTGATGGGAGTGGTGTAGAATCATTTGCGGTCCTGCTCGTGGGCGAGGTGGACGGCTAACTCTCCCAAGAAGGTCTTGCCCGATCCATTGGGGGCAGCGACCAGGACCCCCCGCCCGGCCTCGACGGACTCGCAGGCTCGCACCTGGAACGGGTCGAGTTCGAAGTCATAGCCGCTGGCGAACCGCCCTAGCGCACTCGCACTTTCGGCCTGGCGTCGCCGCGAGGCCGCATACCGCTCCGCGGGCGTGCTCATACATCCACGCTACCGGCCCACGTTCAGCGCGGTGGGCGTGGGACGAAGACGCGGAGGGCGGCCGGCACCGCCTCGAAGGTCTGCGGCAGCGGGCCCAGATGCTCGCCGTCGACGTAGCAGGTGATCGAGTCGGCCTCGACGTGTACCCGCCGCGCCCTGCGCACCTCGACGTACGGCAGCCGGACGTGGGCGCCCGAGTACACCTTGGGGAACACCCTCAGGAACCGGACCTTCGAGATGGGCTTGACCACCATCACGTCGAGCAGCTCGTCGTCGAGCACCGCGCCCGGCGTCACCTTCATGCCGCCGCCGTAGTTGGGCGTGTTGCCGATCGTCACGAGCATCGCGTCGGTCGTCCACGGCTCGCCGTCCAGCACCATCTCGTAGTGAACCGGGCGGAAGACACCCAGCTCGGCGAGGATCGCCAGGTTGTACCGCAAGCGGCCGCGGGGCCAGCGCATCCGGTTCGCGCGGTCGTTGACCCGTGCGTCGAAACCGGCCGCCACCACCCCACCGAACCACTGCTGACCGGCACGGCCAAGGTCGACCTTGCGCTCATG